>DMQW01000246.1 GCA_003455565.1 Limisphaerales bacterium | reverse complement strand
AGTTTTATTTAATATGCTCTAATTGGCAAGCAACTGGAGAAGCATGGGTCGTTTCCTCTCCTGGGGGAGAGGGTTAGGGTGAGGGCGGACGTTCCAACCAGCCATCTTTCACCCTCACGCCGGGCCTTCCACCGGAAATAGCGAAGAACAAAGCGCATGCTTCAAACCGGCTGTTTTATGTTAAAATTTCGCAAGGCGCCGGGGTAGTGACTCAATTTGACTGTAGCGGCGGTCTGTGACCGCCGAAAACGGCGCTCATAGAGCGCCGCTACAGCGAAAAAGTTTGAAACTATACCACTACGCGCAGGGTAGTGTATCAGTTTGAAATTAAAAAAGATTCAAACCGGTTGCGCTGGGGGCAGCATTGACTTGGCCACCCTTGGAAGTTCCAGCGTTTCGTGAGCGCCATTTATGATTTTCTGCAAGGTTTCAGGCGGGATGGCTGGCATATCGTGAAATTGCCCCACAGCGAGAAGCATTTCCATGCTTTTTACATCGCCGATTTTGTGACGCGAATAGGCTGCCGTTGTTGGTTGCGTTAAAAACGGAGGGTAATCTTCGTTTTGAAGGAGGCACACGTCATCAACGCAATTTTCCGGGAGCGTAGTGAGATTAACCAACACAAACCGGTCTTCATTTTTAGCGGGGTCAGAAATAATCACCCAAATGTGCCGGGGGGCAAGATTGCAACGGCAGGTTGATCCCAAATCAGGCATAGACCAAAGATGAAGCTGAAAAAGCGCAACTCAACAAATTGGATTCCACCGCTTCTTCGGTAATACGCTTCACCTCGGCTGCTGATTTTCCAACATTGACGGCGATTTCCTCGACCATGATTCTTTCTCGTCCGGCCGGCAATGAAGTCCATTCGCCGCAATTTTGATGACACCAATCCCGAATTTGCCATTGATCTTTTGCGCCGTGTTCCTGGTATGTCTCCTCAATCAATTTGATTTCCGATTCAGATATGAAATCAATGGGAACATCTTTTTGAAGCGCAATTTCATGCTGGTCCCGGTCTGAAATATATTGTTCCCATGATGAGTCTGAATCATCTGCCAGTTTCCCCGCATTGATGACATCCAAAAGCTCGCTGGTCACCGGCCCGTTTCGCATGGAGTAATAAATGCCCCCCACAACTGGGATTCCCCGGCGCGCAATTGAAGTTCTGTCGAGCAAATAAACCAGTTTTACCAGTTTCATCACGTTTAGCTTCCCGCCCTCCATTTTAATGAACAGTGCAGCCGCTTCGGTTGCTTTGCGGATATTGAATCGAAACGTCATGCCCCATAAACATGCCATGTCAAAGAAATTTAGCAAGGCTAAAAAAGCCAGTAAAATCAAGGTGTTTTTTATGAAATGACCGGCTTTTATTTTGAATTGAGACCTCTGCAAAACAACTGTGGCGGCGTTCTGTGAGCGCCGAAGAAGTGTGGATTTACAGGAAAACCACGGCGGTCACAGACCGCCGCTACAAAGAACAGCAGGTTTTGCAGAGGTCTCGGATTTTCGTCAATCAAAACGACCACTTCCGACAAATCCCAAACGCGGTCTGGCCGAAGCGGGCAACGTTGAGCAGGTCGGCCTGGGTGGCTCTCCGCCGCTTTTCCCAGCGTCATGGCAAGCTGATAGTGGAACGCCCGGGCGTCCAACTGGTGAAAGACCATCTGGACGGCTTCTGGCGCGTGGCGAGCTGGAATTATTTTCCGCGCGGCTGCTTGCCGAGAAAATCCCCGTAGGCCAGGCGGATGCCCGTTTCTAAATCCACCTGCGGTTTCCAGCCCAGCGCGAACAGCCGCGAACTGTCCATGAGCTTGCGCGGTGTGCCGTTTGGCTTGGTCGTGTCCCACACAATTTCGCCGGCGAACCCGACAACGCGTTTTACCAGTTCCGATAATTCACGGATGGTGATTTCGCTGCCGCTGCCGACATTGATGAACTGTTCCTCGCTGTAATTCTGCATCAAGAAAACGCACGCGCCCGCCAGATCGTCGGCGTAAAGAAATTCCCGCAGCGGCGCGCCCGTGCCCCAGCAGGTGACGGTGGCGGCGGAATTTATTTTGGCGTCGTGAAATTTCCGGATCAACGCTGGCAGCACATGCGATGTTTGCAGATCATAGTTGTCGTTCGGCCCATACATGTTCGTCGGCATGGCGCTGATAAAATCGCAGCCGTATTGCCGGCGATAGGCCTGGCATAGTTTGATGCCCGCGATTTTGGCGACGGCATACCATTGGTTCGTCGGTTCCAGTTCACCGGTGAGCAGGTATTCCTCCTTCAACGGCTGCGGCGCGAGCCGGGGATAAATGCAGGAGCTGCCGAGGAATAAAAGTTTCCGCGTCCCCGTCTGATACGCCGTGTGGATGAGGTTGTTCTGGATCTGCAGATTTTCAAAAAGGAACGCCGCCGGCTGCGTGTCATTCGCGAGAATGCCGCCTACTTTGGCGGCGGCGTAGAAAACAAATTCAGGTTTTGTCTCCGCGAAAAATTTCTGGACGGCAGCGGTATCCAATAGATTGACTTCCGGCCGCGTCCGCCCGATGAGATTTTTGAATCCCTGCCGTTCCAGCTCGCGCCAGATGGCGCTGCCCACCAGACCGCGATGGCCAGCCACATAGATTTTTGAAGCATTATTCACAAGGAATAAAAATATAATTTTACACCAATGTCGGCAACTCACTCATCAATAGCTCAAAGTCAGTTGCACCCCGGCTTGATTGTCATTGATGTTGCCGGCGGCTGGCGACTGGCGGCTGATTAGTTGATAAAAAATCTTGCCGGTCAGGTGCCGGATAATTTTCGCCTCGAGGCCAATCCGGGCGGTGTAGTATTCGTCGGTATATTTTATCAAGGCACCGCTGGTGGGGGCATAGTCGAGCGTATAATAGCCCACGCTTAAATCGGCAGTGTAACGGTCGGTAATGCCCTGCCGCAGGCTCAAGGTCGCGCCGGTGCTGGTATAATTGTAACCATTGATAATGGAGGCGTTTTGCTGCCGATAGCCGGTCAGGCGCAAGGCGGTGCGTTCCGCCGGCCGGTATTCGCCGGCAATGGTGAACACGGGCGAGAGTGTGTCCGGACTGCCATTGTCATACTGGCGCAACTCGCCGCCGACGGAGGCGTCGAAGGCAAGTTTTTCCGTGTAATTGTAGCGTGCGCGCGCGCGCAATTGTTCATAGGTTTGACCCTGCTGGTTCGCCACCTCGTCCAAGCCGGCCAACACGCCCACACTGACGGGCAGGCCCTCGGTCACCACATAATTGAACCAATCTTCAGTATTGTATTCGGTATAACCGATCAATCCCAGTTGATCGTAACCGACGCTGATGCGGCGGAAATTGCTCTCCAGGGAGGTTTTTTCGCCGATCTGGTAGGCGGCGGCCAGGGTGCTGGAAATGGTTTCGACGGTGGCGCGTTGCCCCAACTCAATGAGGGTGGTCTTTTGCAATTGATAATCCTGTTTGAACCCCAGTATCAACCGGTTCAGCGGCCACAGCAGGTTGAGGGTGCCAAATTGATCGATGGCGTTGTTGGCGGTGTATTGGTTAAAAAATTGGAAACGCGGACCGTAGTCCAGCATCAATAATTTCCCCGGCCACGCTTCGGGGGGCTGGATGATGAGGTTGCCGGGTGAAAGGTTGAGGACATCATAGTTTTGATCCCGATACGCGATGAGGGCGGCATCGTCGCCGGCGACCGCCTGCAACGCCGGTTGAATCGTCCAGAAGGTATCGGCCTCCGGGTTTGCCGAAGAAAACAATATGTTGTCATCGTAGGTCAATCCGGTGGTGACGCGCGGATGCAAATCAAGGGGACCGAGGCGAAGTTCCAACGGCGCTTTCTCCACCGAGGTTTTGGCGGCGGAATCGTCCGGCGTTTTGGCCGATGCATCCTGCGCCAGGGCGCAAGAACCGGCTTTGAAAAAACTGAATGCGGCCAGGGCACTCAGCCAGTTTCGCCGCGCGCAAAGGCAGGTGGCGGACGCCGAGAGGAGAGAGGAGAGTGGATTCATGCGGCAGTTCATCCGATAGAGAGCAGAGCGAAGAGGGGAGAGAGGAGGCTGTCCAGCTTTGATTTGCGGGATTCCGTGAAGCGGATGAGACCGCCCACGAGTTGCCCGGTTCCCATCGCCATTTTGCGGAATTCGACGGTTTCCGCCGCCCACTTGGGATAGTTGTCGGGTCTGTTGCCAGCCCTCCAAGTCTTCAAATGTCATAGTTTTTTTCTCCTCTCTCCTTTCTTCGCTCTTCGTTCTACTTTCGTTTTTCATTTCTACTTTCTGCTTGGGCAGCGGCCTGCAACAATTGCACGGTTTGTTTAATGACCGCTTCAAAATCGTCCGGGCCGCTCTGGATTTCCGCCTTCTCCAAATAGGATTTCAGATCCGGCCGCGCGCGGGCAAGTCCGGCGAGGATCAAATTATTTGCGGCCGGCAATTGCCGGAACGCGACCAGCGTCACATTGGCGAATGAACCCGGCGACGCCTGGCACGCGGCCGCCACAATCTGCTCCACCTGGCCGGGAGCCGCGCCCACGGCGGCCTGGCAAAAAATCAATACATCCGGCGGCTGTAGTTCAATCGCGGTGGTGACCACGGGGCCGGCCACTTCCGGATTGCGGCGGCAAATGGCGCTGACGACATAGGGCAGCACGCCGGGCCGGGCAATCGTGGCCACGGCATGCAACACCGCCTGCGCGGTTTTTTCACGATCCGCGACCGCCGCCGCCTGAATCAAATCCGCAGCTTTCGCCGGCATTTCCGGCACCGACACACCGCTGAGGATGGTGAACGGCGTGAACGAAACCGGGCGGACGGGTGAACCGGCCAGGGCATAACCAATAATTCCCAACCCAACGCCCAAGGCGCCCAACGAAATGGCGGCTTTTATTTTCAAATTGAAGTGGCTGGGGATATCAGCCGGCGGCTGCTTTCGGTTTGGCCGCGGCTTGCGCCGCATTTTTTTGCAGCCGTGGAGCTGAAGCCGGCGGAGGCTTCCAAGCTCATCAGTTAGCGCCGGCGGAGGCCGTAAAGAGCAAGCTGCCGCCCCTGGCTTTTTGCCCGTTTTTCTGGCAAAAACCATTTTTCGCACCGGCCTGTTTTCCGAGCAAACGATTTTCCTAATAGGGTTAATGGTTAAATGCGAAAAGGTATTTTACGCCTTCCGCACTTGTGTAAGGTGTGGAGATTAAAACAAATTCAGGCGTGGAACAATAAAAATTTGCAACGCCATCTCTGAAAAGCTGAAATTGGGAAAGCTGAAAGTTGAAATCAACAAAACAAAAACTAAAATGCTGAAACACTAAAATGCTGACATTCTGAAAACAGAAAGCGGAAATCCAAATTCCAAATCAAAAGCTGAAATTCGGAAAGCTGCCCGGTGAAACAGGCGAGGCCGTTTCACAGGCCGAGGCCAGTGAAGTAGCCCGGTGAAGTAGAGAAAAGACTTCACGGGCCAAGGCAGACTTCACGGGCCAAGAAAGCGGAAATCACAGACCAGCGGGCGGAGATCAGCGATCAGAGGTTCCATTTCCCATTTCTGTTTTCGCCTTCTGTTTTCTGTTTTCCGTCCTTCGTCTGGCAGGTGATGACGTAAGGAGGCTCTCATTGATTTACGATTCCCGATTTTTTAGATGGAGGCTCGTGATCTCGTCTCCTACTGTAAAATTATTCCCGGATGACGGGCCAGGCGCCACTGCCGCTGCGTTAAAACGGCGTTTTACTCCTGGCTTTGAAACCGCAATAATTCTCCAGATGAAACTCGGACTCGGACTTTACCGGCATCAGCTCAATGCGGAGCATTATCGTTTCGCCAGGCAATGCGGCTGCACGCACCTCATTGTTCATCTTGTGGATTATTTCCGCTCCTCGCGCAGCAACCAACCGGGCGACCAGCCGGTCGGCGACGACACCGGCTGGGGGTTGGCCGGCGACCCGGACAAGCTCTGGACTTACGAGGAACTTGCCGCGATCAAAAAGGAAATCAACATCGCCGGACTTGAACTTGAAGCGATTGAAAATTTTGATCCGGCGCACTGGCACGACGTTTTGCTCGACGGTCCAAAAAAATTGCAGCAGATCGAAAATCTCAAAACTATCATCCGCAATGTCGGGCGCGCGGGCATTCCGGTTTTTGGCTACAACTTTTCCATCGCCGGAGTCGCGGGTCGCGTCAAAGGCAAATTCGCGCGCGGCGACGCCGAGGCCGTCGGCATGGACGGCCCGCTCGACCAGCCGTTGCCCAACGGCATGGTCTGGAACATGGTTTACGACAAGAACGCCACGCCGGGAATTGTGCCGTCGGCGACTTCGGAACAACTTTGGTCGCGCCTGAAATTTTTTCTGGATGAATTGATTCCCGTCGCCGAGGAAGCCGGAGTGACTTTGGCCGCGCACCCCGATGCCCCGCCGCTGCCGACGGTTCGCGCGCAGCCGCGGCTCGTTTATCAACCTCATCTTTATCAGAAGTTGATTGACCTGAAGCCCAGCCCGCGCAACGCGCTGGAATTTTGCGTCGGCACACTTGCGGAGATGAGCGAAGGCGATATTTACGAAGCCGTTGAAACTTACAGCCGCCAGAAAAAACTCGCCTACGTCCATTTGCGAAACGTCCGCAATAAAGTTCCGTTCTACAAGGAAACTTTCATTGACGACGGCGAAGTGGACGTTCTGCGCGTTTTGAAAATTTTGAAGAAAAATAATTTCAACGGCGTCATCATTCCCGACCATGCGCCGCAGATGAGCTGTGCCGCGCCGTGGCACGCGGGCATGGCTTATGCGCTCGGTTTTTTACAGGCCGGTTTGAAAATGGTTGAAAACGAATAAACTGAAATTTATTTCTGCTTTTCGGTGATGCCCGGCCAATTGTCTGTTCGAAATGGAATTGCCGGCAGTCCAGCGCCATTGTAAAGATTGGCGATTGGATATGATTGCCAGGCGCAACGCGCGGCTTCCGGCTCGCCGACCATCGGCGATGAAACGATAATTGCATCGCCTTCAATCGTCGCGTCAGCCCAAAACCATTTGTGATCTTTGCCGGCAATTGAAAATTCTCCGGGCTTGCCGCCTTTTACAACCAGTCCGCCATCGGCGTGATCAAAATGGATTTTCAACGCGTGAGGCAAATGCTCAACCGATTTGAAAGTCGGACCTTGATAAACAATTTTCTCGCTGTATTGCCGCGCCAACGCGCAATAAGCCAGCCGTTCGCCGACAATTTTTTTATCCGCCGGATGAATGTTATCGGGATCGCCAGTGTCAACCGTAACGGCGAGTGCAGCGTTGCGGACGTTGCGCGCGACGAAAGCCTGCGCCTCGCGCATTTCCGCCCATGAAGATTCAGTCGGCTGATTCTGATGGTGCATAAACGCAGGCAGGCTGACGATGTAAAATGGAAAATCGCCCTGACCAAAAAGTTTTCGCCAGTCGCCAATCATCGCCGGAAGCAACGTGCGATATTGAAACGCGCGCTCGGCGTTCGCTTCGCCTTGATACCAAATTGCGCCGGTGATGGCGAGCGGCGCCACGGGTTGAATCATGCCCTGAAAAAGAACCGAAGGCATGACCGGCCAATTTTCAAAACTTAACGGCAAAGGATGCGGCGGCCGCGCATCAACGCTCACCGCGCCTTTCCATTCGCCGGCGAGCGGAATGGACGTGCCATCGCCAAGCATTAATTTCAATTCATCGGGCTTGCTCATAAACCCGCCATCCGTTTTTGTCTTGAAGACACGAACGGTCACGAGATTTTTGCCCGGTTTCAAAATGCCGTCATTGACAAAATATGCGCGCGGATTTTCCACCCATGCGCTCGCGCCGGCCCATTGACCGTTGATATAAGTCGTGTCCATGCGCTCGATGACGCCCAAATGAATCGTCGCTTTGCCGGGCGGCAGTGGATTTGGAAGCGTAATTTCTTTGCGAAACCAGCAGACGGACGGTGCATCAGGCACGCCCAATTCCTGAAAGCCGCCGGGGATTTGCACAACTTTCCAATTCGCATCGTCAAATTTTGTCGCCGCCCAATCATTTTTCAAACCAAGATCGTAATCGTCATACCACGACATGATGTAATTGCCATATTCCGTTCCGCCTTGCGATTTGAGCCGTTCCAACTCGGCCAATCCCATGTCAAAATCTTTCAAGCGATGAAGGGTCTCCGGGCTTGTCCAGGTTTCCGCCGGCGTGCCGCCAACGCAATCTTGAACCAGACCGATTGGCACATGAATGTCCTGCTGAATCCGGCGCGCAAAAAAATAAGCGACCGCCGACAAGCCGCTGCCTTCGGCCACGGTTTGCGGAGAACAAATTTTCCAGGAACCTTGCGGAATTTTATTTGGCGAATAGGAAACATGCGAGCGAACTGTGAAAAATCGAATTTCAGGATGATTCGCTGCCGCGATTTCATCCGCGCCATTTCGAGTTCGGGACAAAGGCAACTCCATGTTGGATTGTCCGCCGCATAACCAAACATCGCCGACTAAAACTTCATGCAACGTCACGCTTTGTTCCGCGTCGCTGATTTTGACCATGTAAGGGCCGCCGGGCGCGGGCGGTTGAATTTGTAAGTGCCAGCGGCCATCCGCGCCGGTCACCGTTTTTGCGACCCGTCCGGCAATTTCGACGCGCACTGTGTCACCGGATTTTGCCCAGCCCCAAATCGCGTTCGGCTTTCCACGTTGAAGAACCATATTGTCGCCGAACATCGGGCTGACCAGCGGTAGCGGCACCTGATCGGCTGCGCCGGCAACCATCAACGCCAAAAAACTTAAAACGCAAAAAATTTTGAGTCGCATAAATTTCAAAGAGGGTTAGTTGATTAAATTTTTATTCACCGAGGTTTTGATTGAAACCGTTTCAATCTTCAAGCCATCCGCTTTTGCCGCAAGCTTGATTTTGCCCGGTTGTCCCGGTTTTCCGCGAACAATCACCAGACAAAGACCATTGAATGCCTTGCGATCGCGCGATTGAAACGACTCGAAACTTGTGGGATCACCGTTGTCCGTGGCCACGATTTCGCCCGGCCCTTCGATGTCAAAATGGATGTGATTGTCTGTGCGCGGTGCCGTCAAGCCGTTGCTGTCCGTCACCGCCACCGTAACGAAGGACAAATCTTTTCCGTCCGCATCAATCATGCTGCGATCCGGCTCCAGCTTCAGTTTTGCCGGTTCTCCGGCTGTTTTCACTTCGTCAGTCGCCCACGGTTTGCCGTTTTTGTAGGTGACCACCTTGAGTGTGCCGGGCTGATAAACCACATCGTCCCAGCGAATACGATATTCGTAAGCGCCTTTCTTTTTTCGCCCAAACGATTTTCCGTTTAGAAAAAGCTCCGCTTCGTCACCCGAGGTGAAAACGTGGACCGGCGTGACCTGTCCGACGCGTTCCGGCCAGGTCCAGTGCGGCAGAATGTGCGCCATCGGAAAATCCGGACGCCAGTGCGCCTGATACAAATAAAAACGATCTTTTTTGAATCCCGCCAGGTCAATGATGCCGGAGTAAGAACTGCGCGATGTATCGAAGGGCGTCGGCTCGCCCAAATAATCCCAACCCGTCCAGACAAATTCCCCACCGACGTAAGGATGTTTTTCCTGTGACGCAAACACCCGGTCTGGCGAGGAACCAAATGCCGCACTATACAACTCATACGCACTCACTTGATGCTTCACCCGATCTTCACCTGAATCCGGTCCGACCGCTGCGCTGTTCGAACTGGTGACGGGAAAGATATATTCGCCACGGCTGCTCAACGCGGACGCGGTCTCGCTGCCGAAAATCATTTTGTCTGGAAATTTTTCATGGAACACCGGATACTTTCCGGTCGCTTTGCGCACGCCTGCACCCTGATAATTCAAGCCAATGATGTCCACCGTGGCGGGCAGCGGGTCTCCCGGCGATGACCAGTTAATCGCCGTCGTCGTGGGCCGCGCCGGGTCCTCCTCATGCACGATGCTGGCAAGTTTTTTTGCCGCCGCCGCGCCACTTTCACCGGTGAATTGTTCGCCGACTTCGTTGCCGATGCTCCACATGATGACCGACGGGTGATTGCGATCGCGCCGCAATTGCGCGCGCAAATCCTGTTCGTGCCAGTCGGGAAAAATAAGATGGAAATCCAACGGTGTTTTCTGGCGCACCCACACGTCAAACGATTCGTCCATCACGAGAAAACCCATCTTGTCCGTCAGTTCCAAAAGTTCTGGCGCTGGAGGATTATGGCTTGTGCGGATCGCGTTGCAGCCCATGTCCTGCAACATCTCCAACTGCCGCTGCGCCGCGCGATAGTTGAACGCCGCCCCGAGCGCGCCCAAATCGTGATGGTCGCAGACTCCATTCAATAGAACGTGCTCGCCGTTGACAAACACGCCCTTGTCTGGATCGAACTTCACCGTGCGGATTCCAAACGGCGTTTCGTAACTATCCACCACTTTCCCGTCCCGCGAAACGGTCGTGACGGCTACGTAGCAGTTAGGCTTCTGTGTCGGTGGCGGCCCCCAAAGTTTTGGATTGGTGATTATGGTGTTGTTCTCTGCGACTGCACTGGCATTCGGAGCAATTTGCAAATTCACAGGCGCGAGGTTGGCCACAGCCGAACCAGATTTTTTGCCGTCCGCATCCAACGCAAAAATTTCCGTCGCCACGCTGACATTCGCGCCCTGCTTTAAATCGTTATCCACCGTCACCTGCAAATTAACTTTGGCCCGCTCCGGAGAAATTTCCGGCGTTGTCAAATACGTTCCCCAATGGCCGACGTGGACGGGCTGCGTCTTGACCAGCCATACGTTGCGATAGATTCCGGCACCGGGATACCAGCGCGAGGAATTCGGCGGATTGTCCAGCCGGATGACGAGTTCGTTTTCGCCGCCCGGCTTCATATACGGAGTCAAGTCCACACGCCACGACGCGTAACCGAAAGGCCAGCCGCCCACCAATTGATCGTTCAACCAAACCGTCGAGTAAGACATCGCTCCGTCCACATCCAGAAAAATGGATTTGCCCGCGTCCTCCGCCGGAATGTTCAATTTCTTTCGATACCATCCGATGCCGGCACTTGGCAAACGGCCCATGCCTCCACCACCCGTGCGGATGAACGGGCCCTCGATCGCCCAATCGTGCGGCAAATTGATTTGTTGCCAGCCGCTGTCATCGAAGTCCGGCTGCACATACGCAACGCCATCGCCGAGATTTCCTTCCGGTCGCATAAATTTGCGCGAGGCATCTTTGATGAAATTATTTCCCGTGGGCAGAATCCATTGCTTGATCACCGCTTGTGGAGAATTAGTCGGTTCGCCTGCCGCCGCCGCATTCGAGGATGAATTGCCATCGGCCTCCGCTTCAGCGAGACGACGGACGGTCTTTTGTTGCCGCACGTCGTAAAGCAGGCTCACGGCGTTGTTGGTCGGGTCGCCCTTGGTGAAACGCCAGTCGTCGTTGATGGATATTCGTTCCTGCGGCGCGGCCTGCACCGGTAAAGAACCGAATAACAGCATTTGGGCGAGCAAAAATGAAACGACAGTCAGATGTTTGGCTGACCGGCACGAGTGCGCGAAGCAAGCGAATCCAGTGGGGCGAATCATGTGTGGTTGGTGTTAGTAGTTACAGATGGCACGACAGGACTTTTTTTGGCGCTCGGATCACCGCTGGGCGCGGGAGCATGATCGGTCTTGGCTGGTGGCCCTAGCAGTTTAGTGAAAATCGGTTTCAAACCGTCCGCCCACACTTGGTAGCCTTTGACGGTGGGATGCAGTTTGTCGCCCGCGTTCACCATCCC
>DMQW01000089.1 GCA_003455565.1 Limisphaerales bacterium | reverse complement strand
TGTGTCGGAGACCAGCCGCAGCAGTTTCAACGCGCTACGGCTGACGCTCCGCGCACAGCCGCGCTCCGAAAATCAGGCTGCTGCCCCTTTCGCGCATTTTGTGTGTTTCGCGGTTTATTTTATCAATTGCTGCCGCAAAATTTCAACGTCACTGGTCGGCAATCGGCAGGCGTTGCCGGTGCAGACAAAGGCCGTCGCTTCCGTTTTCGCAGTCAAAGTTTTGGCGAACGGCTCAACCGCGCCGGTGTTGCCCAGGACAATTCTGTTCGGCTGATAAACGGAATGCGCGGCGGACAACAATTTTTGCAACGCCGGAGAATTAGTTTCGCCGGCAATCACCACGCGGCGCGGTTCGTCCAGCCAGAAATCCAGCGCGTGCAGCATGAACGCGAGCGCGGCGGGCTGGCTTTGCAGCCGGTGCGCGAACAATTGCAGCGTGGTTTCCGCCGCTTGCTTGAAATCTTCACGTCCGGTGATGGCGGCGAGTTTCAGCAGCGCGAGCGTGGCGATGGAATTGCCACTCGGTTCCGCACCGTCATAGTCGTCCTTCACGCGGACAATCAAATCACTGGTGTCGCTCGTGCTTTGCCAAAAGCCACCATTTGCCGCATCATAAAATTTTGCAATCATNNGCGAGTTTCAGCAGCGCGAGCGTGGCAACGGAATTGCCGCTCGGCTCCGCGCCATCGTAATCGTCCTTCACGCGCAAAATCAAATCACTGGTGTCGCTCGTGCTTTGCCAAAAGCCACCATTTGCTGCATCATAAAATTTTGCAATCATCGCCTCGACCAAAGCAATGGCGAAATCCAGATGCTCCGGTTCGAGCGTGGCTTCGTAAAGCTGGATGACGCCGTCGAGCAGGAACGCATAGCCTTCGAGCAACTGGACGCTGTCGCGCTCGCCGTCGCGCCAGCGGTGAAAAAGCGTGCCGACGTTGTTTGGAGTTCCGGCTTTAGCCGGTTCCGCCGCCTGAAGGCGGGACTCCGAACCAGAAACCCAAAGCTTTTCGTGGAGGAATTGCAAATTCCTTTCCGCCACCGCGCGGTATTTATCATCACCCAAAACGGCGGATGCCCGTGCAAACGCGCCGAGCATGAGGCCATTCCATGACGCGAGAATTTTGTCGTCGAGATGCGGACGGATGCGTTTGGCGCGGGCGGCGAGCATTTTCGTTTTAGCGGACGCGAGCAGTTCGGCGCCACTCGCCCCCTCACCCCGTCCCTCTCCCCCGCCGGGGGAGAGGGTGGCCGAAGGCCGGGTGAGGGGGTTCAAGATGCTCAAAACATTTTGTCCGGCCAGCGGCGTTGGATGACTGTGGTCAACAAAATTTCCCTCCGCCGTGATGCCAAAAAAATTTGCGGCGACGTTGAATTCTTCGACGGTGAGCAGCTTGGAAAGCTCTTCCTTCGTCCAGCAATAAAATTTCCCTTCGTGACCTTCGCTGTCGGCGTCTTCGGCGGAAAAAAATCCGCCGCCGGGGTGCGTCATGTCGCGCAAAACATAATCCAAAATGTCGCGCGCCGTGTCCGCAAAAGTTTCCGCTTTCCGCTTTCCGCCTTCCGCTTTTGAAACCAAATACGCGTCGAGATACAACTGCGCGAGCTGCGCATTGTCGTAGAGCATCTTCTCGAAATGCGGCACGAGCCACTCGGCATCCACGGCGTAACGCGCAAAGCCGCCGCCGAGCTGATCGTGAATTCCGCCAGCATTCATGCGGTCGCAAGTATGCAAGACCATTTGCGTGGCCGCGTCGTCGTGAAACCGTTTCGCGCAGCGCAAGACGAGCGATGGAATGCCCGGCTGCGGAAATTTCGGCGCGCTGCCAAAGCCGCCGTGAACGGGATCAAACGATTCCTTGAACATTTCCACCGCGCGTTTGAGGATTTCCGGCGTGAGCGGAAAATCCGCTTTGGTTTCGCGCGCGGTGATAAGTTCGAGCCGCGCGTGCAACTCGTCGGCGGACGCGATGATTTCCATTTTTCGTTCGCGCCAGAGACCGGCGATCTGTTCGAGCAATTGCAAAAAACTCGGCCGACCGTAGCGCGCGTCCGGCGGAAAATAAGTGCCGCCGAAAAACGGTTTCAATTCCGGCGTCAGGAAAACGCTCATGGGCCAGCCGCCGCTGCCGGTCGTGGACTGCACGAACGTCATATAAATTTTATCCACGTCGGGGCGTTCCTCGCGGTCCACCTTGATGCTGACGAAATGTTCGTTGAGAAATTTGCCGATGCTTTCCTGCTCGAACGATTCGCGTTCCATGACATGACACCAATGGCAGGTCGAGTAGCCGATGCTCAAGAAAATCGGCTTGCTCTCCGTGCGCGCCTTGGTGAAGGCCTCATCGTTCCACGCGAACCAGTCCACGGGATTGTGCGCGTGCTGGAGCAGATACGGCGATTTTTCCTGCGCGAGCCGGTTGGTATGGTTGGGTGTGGCGGACATGACGGATTAAACATCCAAGTTCCCAGCTCCAAGCTCCAGAGAAATTTGGCGGTGGCACTTTTTAACGGAGCGCGGATTGTCTCAATCCGCAGCGTGTGGCCGGAGCGGACGTGCTGCGAGTTGAGACAACTCGCGCTCCGTTAAAATGGAGTCAGCTCTGGAGCTTTTTGCATCGTCTCGTTTGCGCCCATTCGCTAGGCTGGCCGCGTGTTGTCGCCCAAGCCGTGGCGGGCCGAAGCCGTGATCCAACTGGTCGCGGGCGTGTTCGTCTGCCTATGTCTGGGCGTGATCATCGGCGGCGTGCTGGAAAAGGCCGGCATCGCCGCGTTCAAGTCGCCGGACAGCTTTGGGAGGCTGCTGCTCGGCACCTTGAGTTTTCAGGGCGCGACGTGGGTTTTAATTTTCATTTTTTTGAAACAGCACGCCGTCAACTGGCGCGACGCGTTCGGCCTGCGCGACCCAAAATTGAAAAGTTCTTTGGCTCTGGCCATGGGGCTGCTGGTTTTATTCGTCGCGCCCGCCGCGTGGTGGTGGCAGGAAATTTCGGCGCAAATTTTGACGCAGATGGGCTTGTCGGTCGAAGATCAAGCCGCCGTGACGATGTTCAAAGGCGCGAAAGCTTGGGGCGAATATGCGTATTTGAGTTTTTTTGCCGTCGTGCTTGCGCCCGTCGCGGAGGAATTTATTTTTCGTGGAATGCTTTATCCGTTTATCAAACAACTCGGCTTTCCGAAACTCGCGTTGTTTGGCACGAGCTTTTTGTTCGCGCTGATTCATGCGGACAAGGCGATTTTTATTCCATTGTTTGTCCTCGCGCTCGCGCTGACGTGGCTTTACGAACGCACGGACAACCTGCTCGCGCCCATCGCCGCGCACAGTTTGTTTAACGGCGCCAACCTGGTCGTTTTATATCTGCTCAACCGATGAACGAGTTTGAACTCATTGCGCGCCTGACAAAATCGCTGCCGACGAACAAAAATGTTCTCGTTGGTGCAGGCGATGACTGCGCGGTGCTGGACCTGGGCGTGCCGGAGAAATTGATTTTGTTCAAGACCGACGCGGTCGTTGAGGGGATTCATTTCACCAAAGAAACGCCGCCGGAAAAAATCGGGCGCAAGGCGCTCGCCCGCTGCTTGAGCGACATCGCGGCGATGGCGGGGACGCCGACCGCCGCGCTCGTGACGATGGCGCTGCCGGAAAATTTTGACGCGGAGTTTGTCGCAAAAATTTACGACGGCCTGAACACGCTCGCGGAAAAAAACGGCGCGGCCATCGTCGGCGGCGAGACGACGACGAATCCCGAACGCATTTTGATTTCCATCGCGCTGATTGGAACCGTTCCGCGCGGAAAACAGATTTTACGCAATGGCGCAAAAGCCGGCGACGCGATTTTTGTGACGGGCGAACTCGGCGGTTCGCTGGCGGGCAGACATCTGGAGTTCGAGCCGCGCCTGGCCGAGGCGCGCTGGCTCGCAGAACATTTTTCCATCCACGCGCTGATGGATTTGAGCGACGGCCTGGCCGGAGATTTGCGCCACATCTTGAACGCGAGCAAGGTTGGCGCGGAGATTTTGAAGTCGGCCCTTCCCATTTCACGCGCGGCGAAATTGCGGGCGAAGGAAAATTCGGCGGCGAAACCGGCGGTGGTCGCCGCGCTGACGGACGGCGAAGATTTTGAACTGCTGTTCACTATCGCCAGCAAAGACGCGGTGAAACTGCTGGACGCATGGAAGAAAAAGTTTCCAAAATTAAAATTGAGCTGCATCGGCAAAATCGTCGCGGGCGACGGAATTTTGATCCGCGATAAAATGGGTTCGCACAAATTCAACGCGCATGGCTACGTTCATTTCACATAGTCCGGCGGCGACGGAATCGCTCGGCGAAGCATGGGGACGCGCGGCGCAAAGCGGCCTCGTGATTGCGCTGTCCGGCGATTTGGGTGCGGGCAAGACGCAGCTTGTGCGCGGGCTGGCGCGCGGGCTGGGCGTGACGGCGCGGGTGCATTCGCCGACGTTCACGCTGGTGAACGAATATGGCGGCGGACGCTTAAAGCTATTCCATCTGGATTTGTATCGGCTCGAAACGGCGGCGCAGATTTTGTCGGCGGGTGTGGAAGAATTTTTGTCGCCGGACGGCGTGGCGGTGATCGAGTGGGCGGAGAGGTTGGAAGATGGAAGATGGAAGATG
>DMQW01000459.1:3579-4872 GCA_003455565.1 Limisphaerales bacterium | reverse complement strand
GCTGCGACACGATGCGCCAGCCGCGTTGATCGAGCGCGGCGGTGAAATCGCTCCACAAATGACCGGACTTGCGCGCCTCGGCGGAGGTGCGGAAATAATCGCACAAAATCCAGCGACCGCCCGGTTTCAGAACCTGGTCAATCACGTCGAGTGCCACGGGCAGCTTCATGTATTGAAATGATTCGGACGTGATGACAGTGCCGAACGTGTGGCGAAATTCGGGCAGCGGAATTTCTTCCAGCTTGCCTTCAATCATCGGCACGTTGGGAAAATCTCCGCGCACGCGGCGGATCTGCGTGCGGTTGGGCGTGAGCGCGGTCGGTTGCAGGCCGCGTTTCAACAGCAGGCCGACCAATCCGCCCATGCCGCAGCCGGCATCAAGCACGCGATTTTCTTTATCAATCACCAAATCCGCGAGCCGCTCGCCGTAGCGGATCTGCGCTGCTTGAACCCCGGCGATGTTCATTTTCTCCGGCGGAATCGTGGGGTCTTCGCTGTAACCGTAGTTCAAAAAACCGCCGGGCAGAAGCTGGCCGTAGAGTTTGAGCGTGGCGTCGTCCGCCGCCTTGCTGACGCCGTTGCGCGAGCGGAAGCAACGCAGGAACGGCGACCAGTTGCGCGGAAGAAATAATCGTCCGGCGATGCTTTTGACCACGAAACCAGCGGTGAATTTTTTCTTGATAAAATCTTTCTGGGCAGCCAATGGGTTGGGTTGGCTGACCGATTTGACAGGCAAAGCATGGTTTAAATCGCTTCTGATAAACAAGCCTTTTTGAATTCATGCCGCTGATTTATCCGGTTGGTGCAGATTGATTTCACCCCACGTCTTCGCGCAACCTGCGGGGCGATTTCCCTTTTTATGAGACGTAATTTTTTGACGTGTTTTTTATCCGTCGCAATTTTCGTTTGGTTGGCCAATGGTTTTTCACTTGCCGCCGCGCCGCTGACGGCCACGGTCAGCCCGCCCGCGCCCGCCGAGACTGGTTATTTCAAACTCGGCACGACCAAAAATCCCGCCGGCCACGAAATTTCCGTGAACAGCCGGAGCCTGCTGTTCGATGGCCAGCCGGTGTTTCCCGTGTTGGGCGAATTTCATTACTCGCGCTGTCCGCAAGCCGAGTGGCGCGATGAATTGAAACTTCAGTCGGTGGGAATCGTCAATCAGGTTGAATTCGGAAAACAAATCTGTTCCCATCCTCGTTCGCATGAAGAATAAAATTGCCGCCATTGTTTTTGCCGCGCTGGCCGGTGCCGCAAATTTATCCGCTGCTGATTTGACGATGTGGTATCAGC
>DMQW01000459.1:0-3520 GCA_003455565.1 Limisphaerales bacterium | reverse complement strand
GATTTGACGATGTGGTATCAGCAGCCCGCCGCCAACAGCAAGCCCATGAACGAGGCGCTGCCCATCGGCAACGGGCGGATGGGCGCGCTGGTCTTCGGCTCGCCGGCGCGCGAGCGCATCAGCGTCAACGAGAGCAGCCTCTGGACGGGCGGCGAAAATCCCAGCGGCAACTACGATTCGATGGGCGCGTATCAAGTGCTCGGCAATGTGTTCGTAAACTTACCAAGCCATGCAGGTGCTACGAACTACTGCCGCGACCTCGATTTGGCCGGTGCAGTTTCACATGTGGGCTACAGGCAGAACGGCACCAATTTTCTGCACTTATTTCTTTGTAGTCATCCGGCGGAAGTACTGGCAGCGGAGTTTAACTCGGATAAAAAGGCGGCTTACACCGGCAGCATCGAACTGGCGGATTCGCACAATGCCAAAATTGTCGCCGACGGTAATCGCATCACGGCGTCCGGCGCGCTGGACAATGGCATGAAGTTCGAATGGCAGGTGCTGGTGTTGAACCAAGGCGGCTCCGTTTCGCTGGTCACGGACACCAACGCGGCACGGTTGGAATTCAAGAATTGCGACAGCCTCACGCTGCTCATTGCGGCGGGGACGGACTATATTTTTGACCACGCAAAAAATTATCACGGCGAAGACCCGCACATCCGCGTGACGGCGCAGATTGATGCGGCGGCGAAAAAAAATTTCACGGAATTGAAGGCCGAACACATCAAGGATTTTCAGTCGTTGTTCAATCGGGTCAGCGCCGACTTCGGCAAATCCAGTGACACGCAAACGGCGCTGCCGACCGACCGGCGCAAGCTTGAAGCGTTCAAGTCGGTTGACCCCGGACTTGAAGCGCTGCTGTTTCAATACGGGCGTTATCTGCTGATTTCCTGTTCGCGCCCCGGCGGTCTGCCGGCGAATTTGCAAGGCTTGTGGAACGACAACAACTCGCCTCCGTGGCATTCCGATTATCACGCGAACATCAATGTGCAGATGAATTACTGGGCCGCCGAAGTTGCCAATCTCGCCGAATGTCACATGCCGTTTTTTGATTTGATCGCGAGCCAGCTTCCCGCGTGGCGCAAGGCGACGGCGGCGGCGAAGGAATTCAAGACGGCGGACGGAAATTTTGCCAGGCGCGGTTTTGCCATCCGCACTTCGCACAACATCACAGGCGGTCTCGGCTGGAAGTGGGACAAGACGGCGAACGCGTGGTATTGCCAGCATCTGTGGGAACATTACGCGTTCGGCCTCGACAAAAATTATCTGCGCGCGACGGCGTATCCGATCCTCAAGGAGACGTGCGAATTTTGGGAAGACCATCTGAAATCGTTGCCCGATGGAAAACTGGTGGTGCCGAATGCGTGGTCGCCGGAGCACGGCCCGGACGAGGACGGCGTGACTTACAGCCAGGAAATTGTCTGGGACTTGTTCAATAATTATGTGCAGGCCGCCGATGCGCTGGACGCGGACAAGGATTACCGCGACAAAATCGCCGCGATGCGCGACCGGCTCGTCACGCCCGGAGTCGGAAGCTGGGGACAATTGATGGAATGGATGATCGAGAAAAAAGGGACAAACGTCATCGCCAAAAGCCCGGAACTCGACACGCCCAATGATCATCACCGCCACACGTCGCACCTGTTCGCCGTGTATCCCGGCACGCAGATCAGCGCGGTTAAGACGCCGGAACTGGCGGCGGCGGCGAAGGTTTCGCTCAACGCGCGCGGCATTGACCCCGGCAGCGACGTGCGCGAATGGTCGTTCGCGTGGCGCACGTCGCTCTACGCCCGGCTGCGCGATGCCGAGAACGCGCACAAGATGTTGCAGCAGTTTTTTTCCGCGCGGAACACCTGCCCGAATCTTTTCGGCCTGCATCCGCCGATGCAGATTGACGGTAACTTCGGCGTGACTGCCGGCATCGCGGAAATGCTGATGCAAAGCCAGGCGGGCGAAATTGAATTGTTGCCGGCACTCCCGACCGAGTGGCCGAACGGAAAAATTTCCGGCCTGCGGGCGCGCGGTGGCTACGAAATAAATCTGTCGTGGCAAAATGGAAAACTAGTTTCCGCCACGGTGAAAAACATCAGCGGCGGCGGAAAATGCAAGGTGCGTTACGGCAGCAAGGTCGTGGAATTGAAATTAAAACCCGGCGAAGTGAAGACGCTTGATGCCGGGCTGCAATAAATTTTAATTTTCAATCGGCGCAATCCGCGTAATCTGCGGGCGCATTCATGAAAATTTTAGTCATCGGTTCGGGCGGACGCGAACACGCGCTGGTTTGGAAACTGGCGCAATCGCCGCACGTCACGCAGATGTCGTGCGCGCCGGGCAACGCGGGCATCGGCCTCGAACGGCTCGCGAAAAATGGCGCGCTTGTCGAATGCATGAACATCGGCGCGGAAGATTTGCCGAAGCTGCTCGCCTGCGCGCAGGAAAAGAAAATCGAACTGACCGTCGTCGGGCCGGATAATCCGCTCGCGCTCGGCATCGTGGATTTATTTCAGCGGAACGGCCTGCGCATCTGGGGCGTGAACCAGAAGGCGGCGCAGTTCGAGTCGTCCAAAGTTTTCTCCCAGAAATTCATGGAGAAATACGGCATCCCGACGGCAGCAGCGGGAACCTTCGACGACGCGACGGCGGCCAAGAAATTCTGCGCGTCGCTCGGCGGAAGATGCGTCGTGAAAGCCGATGGTCTGGCGCTGGGCAAAGGCGTCTTGATTTGCGCGAACCAAGCCGGAGCTGAGAAAGCCGTGGACGAAATCATGGTGGGCAAAGCCTTCGGCGCGGCGGGCGCGAACGTGGTCATTCAGGAATTTCTCGAAGGCATCGAGGTTTCCCTGCACGCGCTCTGCGATGGCAAGACCGCGAAAATTTTTCCGACTTCGCAAGACCACAAGCGCGCACTCGACGGTGATCTTGGCCTGAACACCGGTGGCATGGGTGCCTATTCGCCCACGCCATTCCTCACCGACGCGCAACTTGCCGACACCGCCCGGAAAGTTCTCGAACCCTTCATGCGCGGCTGTGTGACCGAAGGGATTGATTATCGCGGCATTCTTTATCCCGGCGTGATGCTCACGAAGAACGGCCCGAAAGTTTTGGAGTTCAACGCGCGCTTCGGCGATCCCGAAACGCAGGTTTATCTGACGCGCTTGGAAAACGATCTGGTCGAACTGCTCGACGCCAGCGTAAGCGGCACGCTTGATAAGATTGAATTGAAATGGAGTCCGCAAGCCAGCGTCTGCGTCGTGATGACCAGCGGCGATTATCCCGGCAACTACGTGAAAGGCAAGCCGATTTTTGGCCTGGCCGAAGCGGCGAAACTGCCGGATACAAAAGTTTTCCACGCGGGAACGACGTTGAAAGACGGGCAGATCGTCACCAACGGCGGACGCGTCCTCGGCGTGACGGCGCTCGGCAAGGATTTAAAAAACGCGCAAGCCGCCGCCTATGCCGCCGTGGAAAAAATCCAGTTCGACGGCGCGCACTTCCGCCGCGACATCGCGGCGAAGGCGTT
>DMQW01000451.1 GCA_003455565.1 Limisphaerales bacterium | reverse complement strand
CAATACCAACGACCAATGGCACCACCTTTTACCGGCGGTTGACAGCGCCGTTAAAATGAAGACGTTTGAATTTGCGAAAGGCCTTAACCCTGTCTTGATTGATTCTGCCGACGGCGCAGCCAGAATGACCCTATCAACAATGATGCGCCCACAACGCTCAAACCAAGAGTGGATGGCTCCGGCACTCCCGTGCCATTAAATAGTGTGCCAAAGTCGGTGGGGCCGGTGCTATTAGTCATCAACGCCCAACTACCACCGGCGTTTTGCAACCAATAGTCGTCATAATTTAGGCCGACGGTTGCCGGATTAAAAAGTTCCATTCCGACTGCGTCGCTGCCACTCATACCGGTGACCACGGCGGCAAGCGTGAAACTATTGTTCGTCGTAAGACTTACAGGCGTTAATGACAAATCAAAAAACAGTGTCCCCACGTTAAGTCCACTCGTAAACGACTGCGGAGTTGGAAGAGTAAACGAGAGGCTGTCGTAAAGGACTGTGCCGGGCATCTTATAACCATTAGTGAGGGCGCCATTATTGGCATACAAGAAAACCTGCATTGAAACACTGCCGGCAAAGGCAGGCAACGTGCTATAGATCTCAAAGGAAAAATTGGTCACGGTAGCAGAAGTGAAACCGTTGCCCAGAACAACCTGATTGCCGATCGCCTGGTTGTTGATGAAATTCAGGCTGCGGCCCACGTCAGTGGTAGTATTATTGTATAGTATGTCTCCATAAACCGGCACACCGGTTAGCAGCAACACTCCGACGCCAGCGGCGATTATTTTTTGAGCAAATATTTTCATTTTTTTATCTCCTGACAGGTTTTTATTTTAAGCAAAATTGCATCTCACTGGTGCGAATCTATCAGGTCACGCGGTTATGTCAACAACAAATTTGAGTGAAATTACTTGAATTTTCCCTTGCTCCTTTTTGCGTTTATGCTAAAAAAGTGATTTCCCAAAAGAGCTTTGGTATGATTAAGTTTTAATCAAAAGACGGTTAAATACGGTTGGGAAGGTGCTAAATATGGTTGAATTGGCCCTGAACATAATGAGTGGTTTGCTGGGATTGACTGTCAGCGCCAGCTTCATTGCGCTGATTTTGAAGGTGCATCGGCATTACCAGTGGCCTGCCCGGGAAGGAGAACTTCACCACACGCACAAAGTTTCAATTCCACGTTTTGGCGGCATCGCTTTGGCGGCGGCATTTGTTTCAGTTGTTTTGTTTTTCAGTGCGATGTGGGGACAGTCATTTCTTCAAGAGGCGGAATATTGGACGGTCGTAACGGGATCCCTTGCCATGTTCGGACTGGGATTGTGGGACGATTTTCGTTCACTGGGAGCAAAACGCAAGCTGGCCTGGCAATTGTTGATTGCCAGCACCGTCTATTTTCTTGGAATTGGCATCCACACGTTTCAAATTCCCTTTCTGCATCAGGACATTGATTTGGGATTTTGGTCCTGGCCGGTTACGGTGCTTTGGCTCGTGGCCATGACCAACCTGATCAATTTGATTGATGGCATTGACGGTCTGGCGGGGGGCATTTGCCTGATGTTGATGCTCCTGCTGACTTATGTGGGAAACGGCACCGTCAGCGTGCTATTCATTGCCGCCGGGATGGTTGGGGCTTTGCTTGGTTTTTTATGGTTCAACTTTCCGCCCGCGCGAATTTACATGGGTGACGGTGGCGCTTACTTTCTTGGATTCCTGATTGGCAGCCTGACGATTGTCAATTCGCAGAAAGGCACGATATTCGCGGCGTTAATCGCGCCTTTGTTTGTATTGGCTCTCCCGATTCTCGACACGGCCCTGGCCATGTTGCGACGGGGATCGCAGGGGCTGCCGTTATTTCGCGCGGATCGCGGACACATTCATCATCGCCTGCTTGAAACGGGACTTTCGCGCCGCAAAATTGTCCTGGGACTTTACGGCTTCACCGCATTTTTTCTTCTGCTTGGTTTCATGGCTTTTTGGGGGCGCGGCCAGCACCTGACGTTGCTCTTGGGCATCAGTGTCCTGGTTGTTTTACTGGCGGCGGGAAAATTCACTTTCAGTCGTGAATGGTTTGCCATCGGGCGCCTGCTCGGCAACTCCCTGGAAGCGCGTTCGGAAATTCAATACGCGATCTGCCAGTCCCGCTGGCTCGCCCTGGAAGGCGCCCGCAGCCAAACCCTCGAGATTCTTTGCGAAGACGTTGTGTTTATTACGCGCAAACTGGGGTATGCCCGGATTTGGATTCGACTCGAAGACGGCGATAAAGTGTGGCAATTGGCCGACATAAACAAAGAAGATTGCTATTGTTCCCAACACAAATTGCCCGGCCATCGCTACTGTTTTTTGGAACTTAGCGCGCCGCGCTCGTTGCCGGGTGAACCACAAGCCACCGCATCGCACACAACGAATGAAGCAACCCTTAAGATTACTGGCGACCTGCTGGCAGAAGGGTTGGCTAAAGCCATCTTTGCGTGGAAAAAGCAGCATCCAACTGCCGGCGCGGTTCAATGCCCGACGGATTGAGTCTCCGATGGTTTGCTCCGGGAGCCGGGTGAAAGCAACATTTTCCTAAAATGAAAATCAACTTGTTCCCAGCATTCAGTTTCGGGTTGGTAATTCTGCCGGGCATCCTGTTTTTACGCAGGCGGTCAAAATGTTTTTTCCGCGCCGCAATTTTACCGGAGGCCGGGCGGCATCCTGAATTTCGGTTGTGCTTTTGTCCTGGCCGCCACCGTTTTTTCCACCAGGCAGGGCCAGTCATGCGTTCCTTGCTGGCGGATTCAGGGGTTTCTGCTGATTCACGTTCGTTTTTTCCAAGTCAGCTAGCCGCAGTTTGGCAACGGACAGCCCATCCGTCTTGAGGCTTTTACAAATGAGATGTCGCGGGGCGAGCAAAACAGGACTTTCCTTGGCTGCACCGCCCGTCTTGGAGGAGGGCGAGCGCAGCGATGCCCGACGAAAAGACGGGCGGTGCAGCCAAGCTCGCGCGTATCCTGCGCGTCTTTGAAAAGCACCAACAACTCATTCATCGTCACGCGCCCTCCTTCAGCCGCCATGGGCTCGAACATTTCCGGCAACACTCGCTGAACGCGGCGCAGGCCACCGGCCAACTCGGCCTCTCCCGCGGTCGCCTCTACGCTTTAGCCACTGCTTACAACCCCGCGCGCGCCCCCAAACGGTCACGCCCCAGGCCAAAGGCAAAGTCGAACGCGAACATCAGTTCTGGCAGGGGCGCCTCCCCGCCGGCTTCGCCAGTGAAAAGATTGCCGAAATCGAAGTCGTCAATCCGCAGATCGACGCCCGGCGGGCGCATCGTAACGCGCACGAAATCCATCGGGAACTGCGCCAGACCCCGCAACGGACCTGGAATCAGGCCCGCAAAGAAAAGCGCTCCGTCCTGCGGCCAGCGCCCCGCTGCCCGTGGTGGGATTATGTGTGGAGCGTGCGCACGGCCATCAAGGTCGGCAGCGACGGTCGCGGGCCGATCGGCCCGCAACGCCGGCGCATCGAAAAACCACCGGAGACCAAGGTAATCCTCTGCCTCCACCCAGCAGGCCATCATTCCGTCCTGGCTGGTCCGCCCGATCCCAGTCAAAAACCCGTCCTCCTTTTTTCCAATCGCCCAAAATAATCCGCCCGGTTTTGCTCACTACAAAAAAGTCCTGTTTTGAAAACTACGCGACAAAAGCGCAAGCCCGCCTTGACACAAGGCCGCTCGCTGCTATTCTCCCACGCTCCGGTTTTTGCGCCGGTCACAATTGATTTGAATTTATGAAACGCCAGTATCAACCGTCGAAAATCCGCCGTAAACGCCAGCACGGGTTTCTCAACCGCAATTCCACCAAGAGCGGCAAGGCCACGCTGGCCAACCGCCGCCGCAACGGTCGCAAACGCCTGACGCCCGTTTGATTCCGTGAACGCCGCGCCGCCGAAACGCCTGCGCCTGGGCCGCCCTTCGCGTCTCCAGCAAAGCCGCGATTTCGCGCGCGTCCGGCAGCAGGGCGAACGGCTGGTGCTCGGCTGTCTCATCGCCAACTGGAATAAACTGCCGGAAGGCGCTGCACCAAAACTGGGGGTCGTGACCAGCAAGAAAATTGGCGGAGCCGTCCAGCGCAACCGCGCGCGGCGGTTGCTCCGCGAAAGTTTCCGGCTGCATCAGCATGAATTCGTGCAACCGGTGGAGATCATCCTCGTCGCGCGGAATTCCATTGCGGGGAAGGATTTTGCCGGGGTGGAAAAAGATTTTCTCACAGCACTCCACCGTGCGAAACTGCTCAAGAACTGAATTGTGAATCCGCTCCAGCACATTTTAATTTTTGCGGTCCACGCGTATCGCTGGACGATTTCGCCCGCGCAGACTTTTTTATTCGGCGCCGGCGGCTGCCGCTTCACGCCGACGTGCTCGGTTTACGCGATTGACGCGGTTCGTCAACACGGTGCGCTGGCCGGAACCGCGCTGGCGGCGAAACGGATTTGCCGCTGTCATCCGTGGGGCGGGTGCGGCCACGATCCGGTGCCGGAGAAAAATTTTCAAACTTCGGTCCGCTAAAATTTCATGGATAAAACAGGAATCATCGTTGTTTCACTTTGTGTCGTGCTGCTCGGCTGGTGGTTTATTGAGCAAAAAAAGATGGCCGATGAACAGCAGCGCTACGCCGCCGCTCATCCCGTCGCCACCGCGCAAAGTGCCGTTTCAAATTCAACTGCGACTGCGACCGCACCAGCCGTTGCCGCGGTGGCGCCGGTGGTGGTTTTCGACACGAATATGGAGGAGCAGACGCTCGTCTTCACAAATGGCCGGGCGCACTACATGGCGCGCTACACGTTCACCTCGCGCGGCGGCGGTTTGAAGTTGGTCGAACTGCTGGACCCGGTCTATTTGCAGACGATTTCGGCGCGCTGGAAGGGGCGGATCACCAATTCCGCCGCGAGCAGCCACGCTTCGTTGAATGCCCGCGCCAACGTGCCGGTGCTGGCGGTGTTGGGCGACGAGAAGTTTGTCGGCGACGGCAATTTTACTTTGACGCCAATTGCCGGTGGCGTCCGCGCGGAAAAAACTTTCGCGGACGGCCTGCGGCTGGTGAAGAATTTCAGTTTCAGCTCGAATTACCTTTTGAACGCGAGCGTGCGCATCGAAAACACGTCGGACAAACCGCTGGCCTTGGCCGCGCAGGAATTGGTTGTCGGCACGGCCACGCCGATGGACGCGGACGACAGCGGCCAAGTCGAAGGCGCGATGTGGTCTGACGGCACAACGGCGGTTGACCAGCCGCTGATGGCGTTTTCCGGCGGCGGCTGTTCACGCGGTGCGCCGAAGACGGAAATTCGCGCGGGCACCGGCAACGTCGTCTGGGCGGCGGCGCACAATCAATTTTTCGCGCTGGTGGCGATTCCGAAAGATGCCGCGCAGCAAATGGTGGCGCGGACGGTCACGCTGCCGAGGTTTCAGAATGTCGGCGTGACGACGACCGGGATTTCGCCGCAGGGAATTCAGACCGCGCTGGTTTATCCGGCGCAGACGTTGACGGCGAATTCAGCGGTGGAGCGGCAAATCATTTTGTTCGCCGGGCCGAAGGAATACCGGACGCTGGCGCGCATCGGCGAAGACCTGAAAAACAACGTGGACCAGGTGATGAATTTCGGCAGCGGCTTCGGCAGTTTCTGGGG
>DMQW01000281.1 GCA_003455565.1 Limisphaerales bacterium | reverse complement strand
GTATAAGAGACAGCATAATGGATATCGCGAATCTGAAGTTGTCCGGTTCCTAGTGCGGGATTATAGCTCAAGTCAGTTGAAGAAATAAATTTTAGGTCGTAAGCATGGTGTCCGACGACTTCCATGACGCCATTCATCATTTTGGTCTTTGCGTCTCGCGTAGAATAAACACGATGCTTGAGCGAGAGAATCACAAACAAATAGTCAGGGTCTTCGATGTATGCGGAGCGAATGCGCTCATAAGAAGTTATGTTCGGAGATTTTCCGCTTTCTTTGATGTCCTCTGCTGTTGCTTTCACATCAACTTCTGCGGTGACCGACGAGCCAACTTTTCTTTCCTTCCTAAATTGCAAGATTACATCGGCCATGTGTAAACGTTCTTTGGTTTCAACGTTTATTAGATGCCACCGATTTTTATCATCGGCTGCCACTTCTGAAAATATTTCTGCCGCCCATGCCTCCACAAATGGCCCTGCAACCTTGTTTATATTCTCCATCGGAAGGCCAAGTTTGAGATTTGTGTTAATGAGAATCTTATTATTCCCAGATTTGATCGCTCCTTCCATGATTGCTTGGATGGCAGCTATCGCAAAATCGGAACATTCAGCATAATCTGCCGCTTCTTGCGGAATCTTAAAATCGAGAGCGTCATATTTGACTGGTATGGGCATAAAATAATTCGGTTTACTCCGTGATTATTATACTGGTCTGAATTTAAGGCAATAGCATCGAAGCTTTTACTTCCGCCGCCAATCCTTCTTCGGCAGCTCTGAAAAACCTTGCGCCCGAAGCGCCGTGCGCAAATGTGTCTAGGAATTTTTCATTCATGGCTAAAAAGTATTTTTGTCAGCGACACAAATTGTTCCAAGCTCAATTTCTCCGCGCGTTCCTGTGGCGAGATTTTTAATTCTTCAAATGCGGCCGCCAGTTTGTCCACCGCCCAATCCTGTTTCAACAATTTCAGCATCATCTTGCGCCGTTGCGAGAACGCGCGCTTCACGATCTTGACGAACGCGGCGCGCTGGCCGTCGGCGAGCAGGGGCCGGGCGCGGCGTTGCAAAACCACGCACATCGAATCCACGTTCGGCGCGGGGAAAAAACAATCCGCCGAAATCTTGAAGCTGCCGCGCGGCTCGTAATCGAGCTGGACGAGCAGCGTCAGCACGCCGTAATCATCGTCGTCGGCCTGCGCCATCAGCCGCTGCGCGACTTCGAGTTGCAGCGTCGTGACCATGCGCTCCGGCCGTTTGGGCGAAAGCGCCAGTTCCACCAAAATCGGCGAGGCGACGGAATAGGGCAGGTTCGCCACGAGCTTCCAATCGCTCCAGTCGCGCGGTTCGCGTTTGATAAAGGCGAGCGCGTCGTCGTGGAGCAGATGGAACGCCGAACTCCGGTTCGGCTCGGACGCTTTTTCAGACTGGCGGTTCAACATGCCGGTCAGGAGATCGGCGTTCCGTTCTTCGGTGCCAAACCGTTCGCACAAAAAATCCACGAGCCGTGCGTCCATCTCAATCGCGAGCACCTCGCCCGCCTTTTCCAAAAGCAATTCCGTTAATGGTCCCAGCCCCGGCCCGATTTCCAGAACTTTATCCGTCGGTTTGATTTCCGCCGCGTCCACGATGCGGCGGAGCTGGTTGCCGTCGTGGAGAAAATTCTGGCCGAGCGAGCGCGTCAGTTGGATGTCGCGTTTCGCCAGCAATGAACGCATTTCGGTGAGGGTCATGGGGAAAAATCAATCACGAATGGACACGGATAAAGAAAGCAAGGCTTTGACGCGAATTGCGCGAATTAACGCGAATTGATTCCGATTTTGAATTAGCGAAAATTCGCGCAATTCGCGTCAACCCGTTTTTTGATTCGTGTCTATTCGTGTTCATTCGTAGTTCAAAATCTCTGCGAGTGCGCCAACAGCTTTGGCGAGCTGCGCTTTGGTGATGGTCAGCGGCGGCGTGAAGCTGATGACGTTGCCGTGCTCGCCTTCGGGCAGAAAAATGTAACCGCGATGCAACAGCGTTTTGACTGCGGTCAGCGCTGCTTCGGTCGCGGACTTGCCATCGGGCAAACTTAATTCCACGCCGACCATCAGCCCCAAACCGCGAACCGAGTTTTGGGTTTTGGATTTTGAATCTTGAATTGAAGCAAGCGCGTCCAGCAAAAATTTCCCGAGTTCTGCGCTGTGTTTGGGCAGTTTCAACCTTTCAATTTCTTTGATTTGCGCCAGCGCCATTGCGCAGCCGACGGGATGGCCGAGGAAGGTGCTAGTGTGAATCGCCTCGCCGGTCGAGGCGGGCCACGCGGCGTCCATCAAGTCGGCGCGACCAATGCAGGCGGAGAGCGGAAAGCCGCCGGTAAGCGCCTTGCCGAGACAAATCAAATCAGGAATCACGCCGCTGTGTTCGCACGCGAACCATTTTCCGGTGCGGCCAAAGCCGGTGTAAATTTCATCGGCGATGAGCAGTGCGCCGTGTTCGTCGCAAAGTTTTCGGAGCAGGGGCAGAAATTCTTTTGGCGGAACATTGATGCCGCCGCGCGCTTGAATTGGTTCAACGAGAATGGCACTGATACGTTCGCGCCGGAAAAAATGGCGGACTTGAAATTCGACGGTCGCAAGATCGGAAGTTTTTTTTGGGAACGGCGCGAAGTGTCCGAACTCGCGCAACTGCGAGCGGAACGGGCTGCGGAAATGTTCGCGGTG
>DMQW01000154.1:7355-7601 GCA_003455565.1 Limisphaerales bacterium | reverse complement strand
CACGGAGGGCGCGGGTTTATATCGCTTCCAAAACGGGACGTGGATCAATTACGCACGCAATGCCGGTCTTGCCAATCCTTACATCTGGTCGCTGGCGGAAGATGCGGACGGCAATCTATGGGCCGGCACCTGGGGTGCCGGGCTGTTTTTGCGGCGGGGAGATCATTTTGAACGCGCGCCGGAAATGACGGGAATCACCACGCCCATGCCGGCGCTTTTTCCGTCGCGTCAGGGCGGGTTGTGGAT
>DMQW01000154.1:6830-7226 GCA_003455565.1 Limisphaerales bacterium | reverse complement strand
GGGCGGGTTGTGGATTGGCACGACGGAAGGATTGTTGCGTTATGACGCCGCCAGAAATAAAACATGGTATGCCAAAGACGGAATTCCGGCCAAGCGGGACGTGCGTTGCGTCCTCGAAAGCCGGTCGGGCAATGTCTGGTTTGGCACGGCGGGGGAAGGCTTGTTCTGTCTGGAAGCGGGCCGGTTGAAACAATTCCGCAAGGCCGACGGACTGCCGGGCGATTTTGTGCGGTGCCTGCGCGAGGATGAAGATGGCGCGATCTGGACTGGCACGTCCGACGGCCTGTGCCGGTTCAAGGCCGACCGTTTCAACGCGCTCACCACCAAGCAGGGCTTGTTTGACAATGTCATCTGCGACATCGAGGACGATGGTCACGGATTTTTCTGGATGAGTTC
>DMQW01000154.1:6181-6662 GCA_003455565.1 Limisphaerales bacterium | reverse complement strand
CACGGATTTTTCTGGATGAGTTCCTACAACGGCATCTTCCGGGTCAGCAAAACCGAACTGCAACAATGCGCCGATGGCCGGCTGGCGTCCGTCCATTGTCTGGTTTTCGGCATCGGCGATGGAATGCCAACGCTGGAAGCCTCCGGCGGCGGGTGCAAGGCAGCGGATGGAAAACTCTGGTTCCCGACCGGCCGCGGACTCGTGGCTATTGATCCGCAAAGTGCGAAGACGAACCAGTTGACGCCGCCAGTGCTGATCGAAGGTCTGCTGGTGGACAATCAACTGGTAGCTGGTCTGGCTCCAACTTCTCCGCTGAAAATTCTGCCGGGCCGCCATCGTTTTGAATTTCAATACACCGGCTTGAGTTTCGCCGCGCCGGAAAAAGTCCGCTTCAAGCACCGGCTGGACGCGCTGGATGCGGACTGGATTGACGCGGGAACGAAACGCACGGCGGAATATCCCTACATCCCGCCCGGCGATT
>DMQW01000154.1:914-5956 GCA_003455565.1 Limisphaerales bacterium | reverse complement strand
TGCTGCCGCATTTCTGGCAGACGGCGTGGTTCCGCGTGCTGAGCCTGTCGGGGACCGTTTTGCTCACCAGCGGCGGTGTCTGGTATGGCACGCGCCGCCGGATGCGCCGCAAACTGGAGCTGCTCGAACGTCAGCGTGCCATCGAGCGGGAACGGACGCGCATCGCCAAGGACATCCATGACGATCTCGGCGCGAGCCTGACGCGCATCAATTTGTTAAGCCAGTCGGCCCGCCGCAGCATGGACGATGAACCGCAGACGGTGAAAAACCTCGATCAAATCTGCACCACCGCGCGGCAGTTGACGCGGGCGATGGATGAAATCGTCTGGGCGGTGGATCCGCAGCACGACACGCTCGACAGTCTGGCGAGCTACCTCGGCAAACTGATCCATGAACTCATGGGCGATTCCGGCATCCGCTGCCGGCTGGATTTTCCCGTGCAGCTTCCCGCGTGGCCGGTCACCGCCGAGGTCCGGCACAATTTATTTCTGGCGTTCAAGGAGGCGCTGCACAACGTCATCAAACATTCACAGGCGACGGAGGTTCAAATTTCCTTCGCGCTCGAACCGGCGGCGGTCGTGGTGAACCTCACGGACAATGGCTGCGGCTTTGATCCCGGCGGGCTGACGAAAACAGTTTTGACCGGCGGCCTGCCGCGCCCGCGCCTGAACGGGCTGGTCAACATGCGCAAGCGGTTGGAAGAAATCGGCGGCCGCTGTGAAATCCAGAGCGAACGCGGCCGCGGCACGCACATCACTTTTATTCTGCCGGCGAAAAAAACAGCGGCGTGAAGGGACTGAACATTTTCAGCGTCCCGCAGCGCGGCGTGTTGTCCTGAAAACACGTGACAACCAACCGTCATCGCGCTCGTGTAACATGCAACCTAAATCTAATGTCAAAAACCAGGCCTTTGCCGTCGGAGAAGAATGTGATTATTCGTGTTTCCATAGTCGAAGATGATGCGCCCGTCCGCGAAATCTTGAAGGGCTGGCTGGCGGACGCCGACGGCTTTGAGTTCGTCAGCGGGTTCGAGTGTGCGGAAGACAGCCTGGTGCAACTGCCCCGGCAAAAGCCCGACGTGGTGTTGATGGACATCAAGCTGCCTGGCATGAGCGGCGTGGAATGTGTCCGCCAGCTCAAGCCGCTGTTGCCGCAGACGCAGTTCGTGATGCACACGGTGTATGAAGACTCCAACCATATCTTCAACGCATTGCAGTCCGGCGCGACCGGCTATCTGCTCAAGCAGTCGGCGCACGATGAATTGCTCGCCGCGATCAAGTATGTCCATGTTGGCGGTTCCCCGATGACGAGCTACATCGCCCGCCGCGTCGCGCAATGTTTTCCCAACACCCCGGCCCAGTCCGAGACGGACGACAATCAGTCCTTGTCCCCGCGCGAACGCGAAGTTTTGGAAATGCTGGCGCGCGGCTTCCTCTACAAGGAAATCGCCGAGGCGTTGAGCATCAGCGTCCGCACCGTGGACACCTACATCCGCCGCATTTACGAAAAACTCCATGTGCGTTCGCGCGCCCAGGCCGTGGCCAAATATGTCAATTTCCAGCCGGCCAATGTCCGGCCCGCACCCGCGCGTTGAGGTTCTCCCGAAACGCGATGGCGGCGAACAGCAAAACGGGCAGGCTCAAATGGAGAGATTTTTCATGGGCGGAAAAAACCACGATAGAACAGAGGATTTTATCAACCGCCGGGGCGATGTGATTGAATCTTGATCAGGGCTGAAGCGCCTGAAGGATTTTGTGAAACGTCATATTGTTATTGCCTGGGGCGTTGGCGGTGTTGCTGGCACTCCAAAGCGTGGCGTCCAGCCCGGCTTTGGTGGTGTTGACGCTGGTGTGGCCGTCGCCCCAGACCATGTTCATGCCGTTGGCCGTTTTGCCGGAACGGTGCGGAATGGTTTGGTAGTAATAAAGGGTGTCGCTCATCACAGATCGCGTGGCAGTCAATTCCGTGCTTTTGGCGGCGGGTTGATACCAAGTCAACGTGCCGACTGTGGCGGACTTGTTGCTTTGCGGGTAGTAAGAATAGGAGTTGCGGACATACGCAGCGCCGCTGACAAGAGTGGGCGCTGAACTGTTGTAGTAAGCGGGCCACTGGCCGGACGAAGTGGTGTAACTCGTGTATTGAAAGCCAGGATCCGTCTGACTGGCGGCGCTGGTGCAATAAAAAATATGTCCTTCTTTGATCAATCCGGTCGTGTAAAAAACCTGCTCGTTGGTCACTTGCAAGGGGTCTGCCAATACACCGGCCGGCCCGATGTTGCCGTAAAGCAGATAAGTGGCATACGGCGTTAAGGCGCTGGTGAGGCCGGTATACATCGGCTTCGGAATCTTGTCATTGAAATCGCCGGCATATATGAACAATGCGGTGCCTTGCTGCTTGAGATTGCTCAAACAGGAAATGCGTTTGGCGCGTTCTTTGGCGCTGGAGAGCGCGGGTAATAGCATTGCCGCCAGAATGGCAATGATCGCGATGACCACCAAAAGTTCAATGAGGGTGAATCCGGCATCGCGGTTAAAGGCACGGCGAACGGGCAGCATTTTTGTCATAGTTGTGTTGAGGAGATTCAACATAACTATAGCCATGAAAATAAAAGCGACACGTCGTTAAAAGGAATGACAGGCCGGGTATGGCGATGGTTTGATTACGGTGGACATTCAGGACAAGCTTTGCGAGTGCATAAACTCCCCCTGACTGTCCGCGTGGCAGCGCATTTTTTTTGCAGGTGCTGGCTGCTGACAGGCTGGCTGGCCGTTTCCGCGCTGGCGGCGGGTGCCACCAATGCGCCGAATTATTTCATGCGCGTCTGGCAGGTGGAAAATGGCCTGCCGCAAAACAAGGTCACGGCGGTGGTGCAGACGCACGACGGTTATTTGTGGGTCGGGACTTACAGCGGCCTCGCGCGGTTTGACGGGATGCGCTTCACAGTTTTTGACGACAAGAACACGCTGGAAATGCACAGCAGCCGCGTGACGAGCCTGTTTGAATCCGGCGACGGCACGCTCTGGATCGGTCATGAAAATGGCGCGGTAACAACCTGCAAGGATGGAAAATTTCGGGCCGTGGAAATCCACGCGGCATGGAGTAGCGGAAAAATTTATGCCATCACTGCGGATGAAAATGGCGACGTGTGGCTGTTGAATGAGGTGGGATTGCTCGCGCGCGTCCGCGACGGCCTGGTGTTGTCACCGCCAGCCGGTGCCGCCGTGAAGTTGTTGAGCCTTGCCCGCTCGACCAACGGAACCATCTGGGTGGCGCGTGATGGGCGGATGTCGGTGCTGGAACATGGCCAGCTCCGCGTATTTCAAGACGATGGCAGCGTCACCAACACTTATGTCCAGGGCATCTGTGCGAGCCGCGACGGTGGATTGTGGGTAAGCAGTAACGGACACCTCCACAAATGGAAGGACAACAAGTGGATTCAGGATTTGGGCGCTGTGCCGTGGGATTTGGCGGCCCTGACCAGCATGGTGGAAACTAAAAATGGCACACTGCTCGCCGCCACTTCCAACAACGGTTTTTTTATTCTGTTTCCCGGCACGGACGAAAAGCCGCTCCGCTTCAACCGCATCAATGGTTTTCAAGCCGACTGGGTTCTTTCATTGACGGAGGATCGTGAGGGTAACTTGTGGGTTGGCACTGGCGGCGCCGGCCTGGTCGGATTGCGTCCGAACAACATTCAAACCGTGTCGCCGCCGGATCGCTGGCGCGGCCGCGCGGTGTTGTCCGTCTGCCCCGGACGCACCGGCGAGCTGTGGATTGGCACCGAAGGCGCAGGCTTGTATCGCCTGCTAAACGACGACTGGACTAATTTCGGTTACACCAATGGCATCGGCAATTCCTACGTCTGGTCTGTCGCCGAAGATGCGGCGGGACAATTATGGGTTGGCACTTGGGGCGCGGGTTTGTTCTTGCGCGACGGCGACCGTTTCAAATTTGCGCCCGGCATGGAGAATGTGATGCTGCCGATCCCCGCGCTTTTGCCCGCGCGCGACGGCGGCTTGTGGGCTGGCACGGCGGCGGGATTGTTGCGTTATCAAAATGGGAAAACAAACTGGTTCACCAAGGCCGACGGAAAATCTTTGTGCGATGTCCGCACGGTCGCCGAGGAAGGTAATGGCGCAATCTGGTTTGGCATGGCGGGCAACGGCCTTGCCTTTTTGGAAAACGGGCGCATCCGCCAGTTCCGCCAGACCAACGGTCTGGCGAGCGATTACATCGAATGTCTTCATTTCGACGCAGACGGCGCGTTGTGGGTTGGCACTTTTGGCGGCGGCCTGTGCCGTTTGAAGCACGGAGTTTTTTCCGTAATTGACCGCGAACAAGGTCTGCCCAACAGCGTCATCGGCGACATCGAGGATGACGGCAACGGATTTTTCTGGATGAGTTCGCACGGCGGAATCATCCGCGCCAGCAAGTCTGAATTAAACGATTGCGCCGATGGGAAAATCCGCGCGGTGCGCTGCCTCACCTACGGCGTCAACGACGGTCTGCCGACGATTGAATGTTCCGAAGGCCTGCAACCGGCGGGCTGCAAAACGCCCGATGGCCGCTTGTGGTTTCCGACCAGCAAAGGCTTGGTGGTGGTGAATCCGAACGAGGTGAGGATCAACCGTCTGCCGCCGCCGATGGCGCTGGAGGAATTGCTCGTGGATGGTGTGCCGGTGACGAACACCAGGCCGCCATTGCGGATTCCGCCGGGACAAAACCGTTTGGAATTTCATTACACCGGCCTGAGTTTTGTCGCGCCGGAAAAAGTCAGCTTCAAATATCGCATCGAAGGACTCGAAAAAGAATGGGTGGACGCCGGCACCAAACGCGTGGCAAATTACAGTTTTCTGCCACCCGGCAATTACACCTTCCATGTCATCGCCTGCAACAACGACGGGATTTGGAATGAAACCGGCGTGTCGCTGCCGTTCACGCTGCTGCCGCATTTCTGGCAGACCTGGTGGTTTCGCGTGCTGGGCGGTTTGCTGACGGCGGTGGCGGCCGGCGGAACGGTATGGCTCCACACGCGCCGCCGG
>DMQW01000154.1:0-751 GCA_003455565.1 Limisphaerales bacterium | reverse complement strand
ACAGGGTATGGCTCGACACGCGCCGCCGGATGCGTCGTCGCCTCGAAAAATTGGAACGGCAGCAGGCCATCGAACGCGAACGCGCCCGCATTGCCAAAGACATCCACGACGATCTCGGCGCGAGCCTCACGCGCATCACCATGCTGGCCCAGTCTGTGCGCGGTGAAACGCAGATTCCCGAATATGTTTCCGCAAATTTGGAACGCATCCACGGCACGGCGCGCGAACTGACGCGTTCGATGGATGAAATCGTCTGGGCCGTGAATCCCCGGCACGACACGCTGGACAGCCTAGCCAGTTATTTGAGCCGGTTCGCCTACGATTTTTTGAGCGCGGCCAACATCCGCTGCCGGCTCGACGTGCCGCTGCAATTTCCCGCGTGGCCGCTCACGGCGGAAGTGCGGCACAATCTGTTTCTCGCGTTCAAGGAAACGCTGCACAACGTGATCAGCCACGCCGCCGCTTCCGAGGTTCGCGTGGTTTTGAAACTGGAGGCGCAGAAAATTATTTTGACCGTGACGGATAACGGCTGCGGTTTTGACGCGGTTCAGTCGGATTTGATTTCGCCGCCGAAGCCCGACCGCATTTCCCAAGGCGACGGCCTCGCCAACATCCGCCGGCGATTGGCGGAAATCCATGGCGGGTGCGAGATTCAAAGCGTGCCGGGACTGGGAACGACGGTGAAATTCACCGTGCCCGTTCAGGCGTAAATTTTTTGGAAGCGACGCAAGTTGGAATCGTGTAGTTAAAA
>DMQW01000383.1 GCA_003455565.1 Limisphaerales bacterium | reverse complement strand
TGTAACGTCCGCCGTCTGACAAGCTGAGGGTGCTGCCGAAGCCTGATCCTCCCCAGACGATCATCTCGTTGCCCGTCCACACCGCCGTATCATAGTAGCGCCCGGCGGGCGCGCCGGTGGTGCTCATGGCCGTCCAACTGTTACCCGCTGGATTATAGCGTCCGCCATCGTTCAAAAAGCCGGCTCCGCCCCAGACGATCATCTCGCTGCCCGTCCACACGGCCGTTTGCTGGCTGCGTGGGGTGGGTGTGTTTGGCAGGCTGTTCGCGATGAGGGTCCAACTGTCCCCCGCCGGATTGTAGCGTCCGCCGTCGTTCAAATCGCTGCTGCCACCGGCGTTTCCGCCCCAGACGATCATCTCGCTGCCCGTCCAGACAGCCGTGTGAAACCAACGCTTGCCGGGCGCGCCGTTGGTGGTCACAGCCGTCCAACTGTCCCCCGCCGGGTTGTAGCGTCCGCCATCGTTGAGCAGGGAAACAACGCCGGCTCCGCCCCAAACAATCATCTCGCTGCCGGTCCACACCGCCGTGTGAACGAAGCGCGCAACGGGCGCGCCGTTGGTGGTCACCGCCGTCCAACTGTTGGCCGCCGGATTGTAGCGTCCGCCATCGTTAAAATAACCGCCGTGGTATCCGCCCCAGACGATCATCTCGCTGCCCGTCCATACCGCCGTGTGCTCGTCGCGCGCGGCGGGCGCGCCGGTGAGGCGCACCCGTGTCCAACTGTTCAACGTCGGGTTGTAGCGTCCACCGTCGTTCAAAACGGTGCCGTAAAATCCGCCCCAGACGATCATCTCACTGCCCGTCCATACTGCGGTATGCCGGGAGCGCAGGGTGGGTGACCCAACCGTTTGGGTCGGGGTCCAACTGTTCCCCGCCGGATTGTAGCGCCCGCCGTCGTTGAAATAGGTGATGCTGGGGTAGTCGTATCCACCCCAGACGATCATCTCGCTGCCCGTCCACACCGCCGAATGATAGAAGCGGGCGGCGGGCGCGCCTGAGCTACTCACCGCCGTCCAACTGTTGCCCGTCGGATTATAGCGCGCTCCATCCGCCAAGCTGGTGCTGCCGCCGAATCCGCCCCAAACAATCATCTCGCTGCCGGTCCACACCGCCGTGTGGTTTTGGCGCGCGACGGGAGTATTCGGCAGACTGTTGAGAATCGGCGTCCAGGTGTTGCCCACCGGATTGTAGCGCCCGCCGTCGTTCAATACGCTGAAGCTGCCCCCGAGTCCACCCCAGACGATCATCTCGCTGCCGGTCCACACCGCCGTGTGCTTGGTGCGCGTGGCGGGCGCACTGGCATTGTTCACCGCCGTCCAACTGTTGCCCGCTGGATTGTAGCGCCCGCCGTCATTAAAACAGCTAAAGCCGCTATCGCCGCCCCAGACGATCATCTCGCTGCCCGTCCATACCGCCGTGTGCCACTCGCGCGCGGTCGGTGCGCCGGTGGTGCTCACTGCGGACCAAGTGTCAGCCACTGGGTTGTAGCGCCCCCCATCGTTCAAATAGCCGCTGTTGCCGACGATTCCGCCCCAGACGATCATCTCGCTGCCCGTCCACACCGCCGTGTGGAGGATGCGAGCGCCGGGCGCGCCGGTGGTGCTCACCGCCGTCCAAGTATTGCCCACCGGATTGTAACGGGCACCGTCGTTGACATCAGTGCCTCCGTATCCGCCCCAGACGATCATCTCGCTGCCCGTCCACACCGCCGTATGATAGTTACGCGCGGCGGGAGCGCTGCCGTTATTGTCTTGCAACCAGCCGTCGGCCAGTTGCGTGGTGCCGATCTTCACATAACCCGCCGCGACGAGCGCCGCGTTGTCCGTCGGCGACAAAATTAATCCGCCACTGGCAACCCCGCTCTGGTTGGTGGAGCCAAGGTTTGCCGCCGCCGCGCCGGGCGCGAGCTGGCTGGCGGTGATCGAGTTGCTCGCCAACTGGCTGGCCCCGACCGCGCCACTGGCCAGTTTTGCCCCGGCAATGCTCCCATTGATGATGGCGTTGCCGTTGATCGGGCCGGTAACATTACCCGCCGTGATGGCATAGGGCGTGGCGGTGAGTGGCTGGCGCGGCAAAAGCGTTGTGAAACCGCCGCCGTTTTTTTGCACAGTGATTTCCAGCCAGCGCGGATTGCCGTCAAAAACATTTCCAAAACTCAACGGCACGGTGAACAGGCCGTTGCTGGCCGTTACGCTGGCGATTCCCGCATTGCCCAGCAGATTGCCATTGGTCGGCGCGTCGTAGAGATAAAAGACCATGCCGTAATTAGTCCCATTGGCCGGACTCGCGCCGTCATTGAGCCGGCCTTGATAGGTGAAGGCCGTGCCTTGGGCGTGGGCGGTGGCGAGTTGAGAGACGAGGGTTAAAAGCAGCAGCCAAAGCGCCGCAGCTTGAAGCAGATGTTTCATAAGTTTGGAAACTGTTTGGAATTTTAACGACTAACGCCCGAAGTTTCTTCCAAAACCTCCGCCCGTCAAGAGAAATTAGCCGCCCCGGACGACCGGGACGGCTTGGTATTTTTACGAATGCCTTTTCCTCAATGCACCAACCGCGACAGCATCGCGTAGATGATGAGCGCGAGCAGCACCAGGCCGAGGCCGAAGAAGAAATAGCCGAACGATTTGGCGATGTTTTTCCAGCGGAACCATTCGTCGCGCACGCGGAATTCGTCCAGCTTGCCGGTCGCCACCAGGCGGTCATACCAGCGTTTGCGTTCGTGCAGCATTTCCGTTTTGGAAACGCGGCCGGAGAAGATGACGGTGTCCATCGGGAATTTTTCAATGCGGAAATGCGTGTTGAAAAAGTGGATGGAGAAAATAAATCCCGCCGCCAGCAACGCCTCGTCCGAGTGCAAAATGAGCGCGATATTGATGATCCAGCCGGGCAGGAAACGCGTGAAAAATACCGGGAACCACATGATGAGGCCCGAGGCACCGATGATGGCCACGCCCCAGAACACGGCGAAGTAATCGAACTTCTCCCAATACGTCCAGCGGTCGAACTGCGGCTTCGGGCCTTTGCCGAAAAACCATTTGTTGTGCGCCACGAAATCGCGCCAGTCTTGCAGCGTCGGCACCATCGAGTCCGGTCCGAACAGCACGGCGAAGAGACGTTTCACTTCAAACTTGCCGCTTTCAGGATTGCGCAGGTTGCCGCGGCCTTTCCATGATTTACCGATGAGCGAACTCAAGTGCAGCGTAAAATACAGGAACGTGATGAGCGCGCCGAAGCGGTGCAGCATCCGCGCGGTTTCCGGCCCGCCGATGAAGGTGAATAAAATTTTCGCCCAGTCGGTGTAATAAAATTTCAGCGGCATGCCGGTGATGACCAGCAGCAGAAAACTCGTCACGACGAGGAAATGCAGGAACCGCTCGAACGGCGCGAACCGCGTGAACCATTCGTCGCCGACCTGCGTCGAGAATTTCGCTTCGCGGAATGTTTTCGTGTCGTTCAGATAGAGATAAACCGCGCGCACCAGCCACGCGAGGGTGTGAACGCCGAAGAAACTGAACGTGCCGATGAGCAGTCCGGTCATCGCCAGGAAAACCAGGTGCAGCAGCGGATAATTCTTTTTGTCGAGCGGATTGGCGTGCGGCCGGTATTCCGTGAAGCCAATCGTGGCGCCCGGATGACATTTCTGGCAGGTCGCGAGAATATTCGTCTGGGACAAATGCGAGGCCGGGTTGGCGGCGGGCAGCACGTCGTGGAAACCGTGGCAGTCGTAGCACGCGGCGACTTCCGGCGCGGCATTCGGTTTGCCGAGCAGCATCGCCTTGCCGTGATACGTTTCGCGATAATGTTCCAGCCGGTCGGCGTGGCATTTGCCGCAGCGCACATCGCTGATGGCTTTGAAATTATTGCCCGTCGGATTCACAATTTCGTGCGCGCTGTGGCAATCAATGCAGACCGGCCCGCGCTGGTCGCCTTTCGCGAGCAACTGGCCGTGAATACTTTGGTTGTAAGTTTCTTCAATGCCGACGTGACACTTGCCGCAAGTCCGGGCGACGTTCGCGTGGTTGATGGGCGAATCGCGGTCCACCGAGCGCTTGATACCGTGCGCGCCGTGACAGTCGTTGCACGACGGCGCGACGATCAAACCCATCTTGAGCAATGCGCGACCGTGGATGCTGTCCATGTATTGCGAGGCCGCTTCGGGAAATTCGATCTGATACTCCTTCGT
>DMQW01000180.1 GCA_003455565.1 Limisphaerales bacterium | reverse complement strand
GCCGCCTTGATAATCACGTCGTCGGATTTTTCGCGGCGCAGCAGGCCGATGCCGCCGGTATCTACTAGCGTGTAGGGACGGCCATGCCATTCGGCCTCCACGCTCACGCGGTCGCGCGTGACGCCGGGCTGGTCATGCACGATGGCGATGCGCCGCTTGATGATGCGGTTGAACAACGCGGATTTGCCCACGTTGGGGCGACCGACAATGGCAATCAGATTTGACACGCGAACATGATAAAATAATTTCCCGCCGACGGGAAACTAAATGAACTGTCAGCTTGTTTTCCCATCGTTGCGCGGTTAATTATCTCCACCGACGCCAGCATGAACCAGACGCTCATCATCGTGCCGACCTACAATGAACGGGAAAATCTCCCGCGCATGGCGCAAAAACTTTTGTCGCTGCCCGCCGGCGTGGACGTGCTGGTGGTGGACGATAATTCGCCGGACGGCACGGGCAAAATCGCCGACGAACTCGCCGCGCAACATCCGCAGATCCACGTTTTGCACCGCGCGGAAAAAAACGGCCTGGGCCGCGCCTACATCGCCGGATTCAAATGGGCGCTGGAAAAAAAATACGAATTCATCTTCGAGATGGACTGTGATTTTTCGCACGACCCGGACGAAATTGCGGCATTTTTAAAAGCTGCGGAAAACGCCGATCTCGTCCTTGGCTCGCGCTACTCCGGCGGCATCCGCGTCATCAACTGGCCGCTGGGCCGGCTGATGTTGAGCCGCTGCGCCGGCAAATATGTGGCGCTCGTCACCGGCATGCCGTTCACCGACCCGACCGGCGGCTACAAATGTTTCCGCCGCCGCGCGCTCCAGTCCTTCAACTTCGACGACATTCGCTCGATCGGCTACGGCTTCCAGATTGAACTGACGCACAAACTCTGGCGGCAGGGATTCAAAATCGTCGAAGTGCCGATTATTTTCACCGACCGCGCCGAAGGGACTTCAAAAATGTCCGGGCACATTGTGGGCGAGGCGTTCTGGATGGTCTGGAAGCTGTGGTTGCAAAACGGCCTGCGCCGTTCGCCGCGCAAGAACTTGAACATCTGACCCAAAATCCGGTCAAACGGAAAGTTAAATTTTATGAAAACCAAACTGTTCCTCGCCGCGCTGCTGCTCTCGGCCACCACCACCCTTTTTGCCGCGCTGCCCAAAGCCGGCGACGCCGCGCCGCAGTTTGAAGGCCAGGATCAGGACGGCAAAACCATCAAGCTGGCCGACTTTGCGGGCAAGAAAATCGTGCTGCTCTATTTTTACCCGAAAGATTTCACCGGCGGCTGCACGAAGGAAGCGTGCGGTTTCCGCGACCGCATGGGCGAGTTGAAGACGAACAACGTCGAGGTCATCGGCGTCAGTTTTGATTCCGCCGACAGCCACAAAAAATTCATCGAGAAATACAATCTAAACTTCACCCTGCTCGCGGATACCGACGGCAAAATCATCAAAGCCTACGACGTGAAAATGCCCCTGATGAAAATGTCCAAGCGCGTCAGCTTCCTCATCGGCACGGATGGAAAAATCGTTCACATCACCGACACGATGAGTCCGCAGACGCACTTTGATGAAATGAAGGAAGCCATCGCCGGGTTAAAAAAGAACTGATGTTCAAATTCCCACTCGTCAAAATCAGCGTCGGCGCTTAAATTCAGCCGTGCAGTCGTGGATGAAAAGCGGGCTGGTTGCAAAGGCGCAGAAATTTCTTCGCCGCCATTGGCGCCTCGCATTGCAATGGCGCGAAAAATTCGCGCTCAACGAAGATGCGTTTCACCTCGTGCTGGCCGGCGGCGTCGGCGTCATCGGCGCTCTGGTGAACCTGTTTTTCTTTTACGCGGTCCACCTGATCCACCCCGGCGACCCGGTGGAAGTTGCGGAACGTTTGTCCGATTGGGAACGGATTTTGTTCCCGGCCTTGGGCGGGCTGGCGGCGGGACTGGTGCTGCATTGGGGACTGCGCCTCGTCGGCCCGCAAGGCTCGACAAACCTGCTGGAAGTGGTCGTCGCCGGCGATGGCCGGCTGCCGTTCCGCACGGAGCTGGTCAAAACTTTTTCCGCCATAATTAGCATCGCCACCGGCGCGTCCATCGGACGTGAAGGCGGCATCACCCAACTGTCCGCAACCTTGTCATCGAAGCTCGGCCAGTTCGCCAAATGGCCGCCTTATCGGCTGCGGTTGCTGGTCGGGTGCGGCGCGGCGTCCGGCATCGCGGCGGCCTATAACGCGCCGATCACGGGCGCGATTTTCGCGGCGCTGATCGTCCTTGGAAATTTTTCGATGAACCTCTTTGCGCCGCTGGTTTTTTCCTCGGTCATCGCGGCGATGGTGTCGCGCAGTTTTTTCGGCATCGAGCCGTGGTATCAAATTCCCCCGTTTCCCGTCGCCACGCTGCCGCAACTGCCGTGGTTCGTGCTGCTCGGTGTGATTTGCGGCGTGGTCGGCGCGCTGTTTTTGAAATTGTTGCGCATCGGCGAGGAACAATTCCGCAAACTGAACTGGCCGGTCTATCTGAAGCTGGCCTTCGCCGGTTTGATCGTCGGCGTGATCGCCGTCGGATTTCCCGGCGTGTGCGGCAACGGCTATTCCGTGACCAACGACATCTTGCACGAAAAATTTCTGGCCGGAGCGCAGCCGCTTTTCTGGCTGGCCGGATTGCTCGTTGCCAAATGGGTGGCAACGGCGGCGACGGTTGGGGCCGGCACGGTCGGCGGCGTGTTCACGCCCACGCTGTTTGTCGGGGCCGCCGCAGGCGCGCTGTTTGGAGTCGCGTTGCACGATCTCGGCGTGGCTCCCGGCGTGCCAGCGGGCGCGTTTGCACTGGTCGGCATGGGCGCGGTGCTGGCGGCGACGACGCGGTCGCCGTTGCTGGCGATGATTTTGATTTTTGAACTGTCGCTGGATTATTCGCTGGTGCCGCCGCTGATGCTGGCGTGTGTGGTTTCCATTCTGGTCGCGCGGACATTGCATGGAGAATCCATCTACACGGAACATTTGCGCATCAAAGGACTCTCGCTCGAACAGGAAACCAGCCGTCCGGGCGCGGCGATGGAACAGACCGTCGGCGACCTCATGCGCGCGCCCATTCCGCCAGTGCGCGAAAGCACGCCGCTCCGCGAAATCGCCAACCGTTTTTTGAGCAGTCCCAACAATTTTGTTCCCGTCGTGGACGCGCAAAAGCGGCTGCTGGGCATGGTGGCGCTGCACGATTTAAAGGAATTTTTGAACTCCGCGCAAGATTTGGACGCGGTCATCGCCTACGACGTGATGCGTCCGCCGCCCCAATGCCTGACGCCCGGCCAGCGCCTGCTCGACGCGCTGCCGGTCGTGCTCGAATGTGAATTGCGCAACGTGCCCGTCGTCAACAGCCTGGCGGAAAACAAGCTTGTCGGCACGGTTGCCCGCGCGGAACTGCTGGCAATTTTCTCCGAGGCCATCGCCACCAAAAACGACCCGCTGCGGTGAAAAAACTTTTTTCAGCGCGGCCGGCTTTCTAACCTAGGCGCATGCCATTTCAAATCGGAAACAAGCTGACCCTGACCATTCACGACATCGCCTTCGGTGGCGAAGGCGTCGGACGCACGGACGATTTTGTGGTGTTCGTGCCGTTCGTGATCGTCGGCGAAACCGTGGAGGCGGAAATCACCGAGGTGAAAAAGAATTTCGCCCGCGCAAAATTATTGTGCGTCATCACGCCCTCGCCGGAACGCGTGGAGCCGCCGTGCCAATACTTCACCCGCTGCGGCGGCTGCCAGTATCAGCACATGGATTACGCGACACAGTTGCAAATGAAACAGAAGCAGATTGCGGACTTGTTCGAGCGCGTCGGAAAAATTTCCCGGGACGTGGTCGCGCCGGTTCTCCCCTGCCCTTCGCCTTACGGTTATCGCAACCGCATCATGATCCGCAGCCAGTGGAACGGGCCGGCCAAAAAACTGGAGATCGGCTTCATCCGCGCCGACCGTCCGTTCGTCGAGGACATCGAGGAATGCAAAATCGCCGAACCCGCGTTGAACGAACAGATCAAACATGTCCGCGCCCATCCGCCGCACAAGGGCGGGATCAAAGTGGTGCTGCGCGTGCAACCGGAAAACTGGGAGGTGCCGCCGGATTCTTTTTTTCAGAACAATTTTTTTCTGCTGCCAAAACTGGTCGAGACCGTGCGGGAGTTTTTACAGGCCAGCGGCGCGAAGCATCTGGTGGATCTTTATTGCGGCGTCGGCTTTTTCGGAATCGAAACGGCGGACGTGGTCGAGTCGTTTGTCGGCGTGGAATATGACAAGCTGGCGATCGCGGCGGCACGGAAAAACGCCGTGAGCCACAACATTCAAAACGGCGAGTTCATCGCAGCGAAAGTCGAGGAGGCGTTGCCGGAATTGTTAAAAAAATTCTCGCCGGAGAAAACGGCGGTGATCCTTGACCCGCCGCGCAAAGGTTGCTGGCCGGAGACCTTGGAGTTGTTGCGTCAGACGCGGCCGGCGCAGGTGATTTATGTGTCGTGTCATCCGGCAACGATGGCGCGGGATTTGAACATTTTGTGCACGGACAGTGTCTTTGAACTGGTGCGCGTGCAACCGTTGGATATGTTCCCGCAGACGCAGCATGTGGAGTGTGTGGCCGATCTGCGCCGACGAAACTGAACTTGCCAATGGGCAGGTCTTGGATTCAACTAAAGCAATCCGATGACAAAAGAAAATCAAACCGACCCGCGAAAAAGTTTCGCCGTGCGTTTCCTGCCGTGGCTGCTGGGCGCGGTGATGCTGCTGATTTATGGGTTCACCCTGAACCATTGGGTGACGCTGCTGAACATCGGCCAGGTGGCGACCATTTCGGGCCAGATGTGGCAGCCGCAACTTTACGGGCCGCTGACGTTCCTCGCCACTTATCCTTTTCGCTGGCTGCATCCGGCGCAGATTCCGCTGGCGCTGAATTTATTTTCGGCGTTGTGCGGTTCATTGACACTGGTGCTGCTGGCGCGTTCGGTGGCTTTGCTGCCGCACGACCGCACGGAATCAGAGCGGCAGCGTGAGCGCAGTGATTTTTCATTTCTGACCGGCTGGCCCGCCTGGTTGCCGCCGGTGCTGGCCGTGGCATTGGGCGGTTTGCAACTGACCTTCTGGCAGCACGCAACGAGTTTCACCGGCGAGACTTTTCACCTGTTGCTATTCGCCGTCATTGTCTGGCAGTTGCTGGAATACCGGCTGGATGAAAGCGAGTGGCGTTTGTTCACCGTTGTATTCGTCTATGGCGCGGGTATCACGGAAAACTGGGGGCTGGTGGGATTTTTTCCGATTCTGCTCACGGCGATCATCTGGCTGCGACGGCTGGATTTTTTTCAAGTCAGGTTTCTCGCGCGCCTCGCGGCCTGGGCATTGGCGGGAACGGCGTTCTTCCTGCTGTTGCCGCTGGTGATGAAATTTTCCGGCAAATACCCGGTCAGCCTCTGGGATGCGCTGCTGCCCAATTTGCGAACGGACTGGCAGGTTCTTAAATCAATCACGGACGGCGGTGTGCGGCACAATCTTGCCTTGATGTCGTTGTCCACGCTGTTGCCGGCATTTGTGATGTCCATCCGCTGGAGTCCCTCGTTCGGCGACAAAAGCCGGATCGGAACTTCGCTGGCGAATAACATGGTCCACTTTGTCCACGCGGTAATTTTCACCGTGTGCGTCTGGGTGATGTTCGACCCGGCGTTCAGCCCGCGTCAGCTCGCCATATTTGGCTCGCCTTCACTGACCCTTTATTACCTGGCCGCTTTAAGCATCGGTTACTACTGCGGCTACTTTCTGCTCGTCTTTGGGAAAAAAATTGTGCCGACGCGTAGAAATAGCCGGCCGGAACCCGCCCTGCCGAAAAATTTACTCTGGCTCTGTCCCGTCATCGTCGCCAGCACCATCATCGCCGCCGCCTTGGCCGTGGGAACCTTGGTTTATCGCAACCACGTCATTGTCCGCAACCTGAATGACGATACGC
>DMQW01000240.1 GCA_003455565.1 Limisphaerales bacterium | reverse complement strand
ATGTGTTCCGCAACGCTTATTCCTTTGACTTGGATTGGCAGAAAATGTCTCCGCTGGTGCTGCGCTTGGAAGAAACATTTCAAAAGCTGGAAAAAGCGTTGAATGATTTTCTGAAATGAGCGTAAGGCCGTCTCGCATCGGCAGCGCGTGGGCGCACGCTGACGGCAACGGCTTCAACATCCAGCTTGAAACCGTCCCGCTGGACGGACGCGTCGCTTTATACGCATCGCTACCGAAAAAAACAAATAACCAACTTGGTTATTCAACCGGCTTGGGCGGCCTTCACAGCCCGCCCTTTTATATTTCCTGGCGCGCGAAAAGGCCACGCTTTCAGCCATTGAGATGGATTCCAGGAATTGTCGTCACCGAAGCAAAGCCAGCAAATGATCCATCACAAGCGGACAAAACAATCAAAATGTAATTGCAGATCAAATGCTTCAACCTTGGATTTCCCCACAGGCCGGATTTTTTTAATCCCAATGGGCTGGAAAGAATTACGATTACAACTCCGCCAATCATGGCGCGAGTTTGAGCCGATAAAATCGTTGGATAAAGTTTGTGGCCTGCTCGTCACTGAACTGCCAGACGCCGTTGGTGCCAAGCGTGTTCGTGGCAACGGGCAGCCAGTTGGTGAATGATATTAAATTTGTCGTCGTTTCCAAAACGTAGGTGTAGCCGGGCGCACCAGCGAGGGTCAAATCGAAACTGCCGCCGGGGTTACTACTCACGCCGAGGATCAGCGGCGTGGTGCTGACGGACGGCACGGGGGCGATGAAGACGGTCTGAAAATTGGTGCCGCCAAAGCCGTCGGCGATGGTGCAGGTGAACTGGTCGGCGACGTTGTTGGTGCTGAAATAAATGAGGGCGGTGCCGGTGTTCGTCAAGGAGATGCCATTAGTGCTCACGCTGACATCGGCAAGAGAAATCGTGTCACCGTCCACATCGCTCCAGTTCGTGGCAAGGTCGGCGATGGGGATGTTCAAACTGAAGCTGGCCGCATTGGTGTAATAAGCCGAAGCCGCATCCGGCGGATGATTGGTGACGACTTGCAGCAGCAGATTGGTCGAGGACAAGTCGTTCGCATCGCCGGAATAAACAGCGGCGATGATATTTGTGCCGCGCGGCAGCAAAAAAATGTTTGTGCTCATGGCCAGGCCAGCCACCAGTGTTTCCAGATCGAACGCCTCACCGTTTGTGTAAAATCGAATGGTGCCGGTTGCGCCTGCGGGCAGGACAGTGGCAATGAAACGCAGACCGTCTTTGAAGCCAGATGGGTTTTCAGGCGAAGCCAGCGTAAGGGATGAACCCAGCAAATTCACTGTCAACCCGGCGACAGAACTGGTGCTGGATCCACCAGAGGCGGTGACGACGATAAAATAATTTCCTCCCACCGCCGTTGTAAGATTCGAAAACGTCAGTATGGCATTCGTCTGTGCCAGAAGCGGGGCATTGTTGAAATACCATTGGAACGCCAGCGGCGTGCAGGCGGAGGCGGCAACGCTGAAATTTACCGTCCCGCCCGCGTTGTTGGTCTGGCTCTCCGGTTGACGCGAAATCACCGGCGGCGTCTGGTCTAGGATGATGACTGCATTTGTTGAGTAAGCTGTGTTGCTGAAAACGTCGGACACGCCGAAGACAACCAAGTTCGTTCCGACCAATAAAACCGCGCCGTTCGTCGGGGATTGCGAAATCGTCAGCGGGCCGGNNAGTCGGTGGTGTGGTGTCTCGCACAATGACGATGCGGGTTGCCGTGTTGGGGTTGCCACTGCCGTCAACGACGGCGTAGGTCAGCAGGTTGGTGCCGACGGAGTTGACGTTGACCGTGCCGTTCGTTGTCATCAAGGCAATGCCCGAACAGGTGTCGCTGTCGGTCACGCCGGGATCGGTGAACNNTTGCGAAATCGTCAGCGGGCCGGATAAATCGGTGGCGCGAATGAAATTGGTTCCGGTCACGTCGGGCATTACGGCGCTGCAATTCGTGTCCGCCGCAAGCACCAGGTTGGTAAAGCTCCACAAAATAGTCGGTGGCGTGGTGTCGCGCACGATGACGGTGCGCATGGCGGTGTTCGTGTTGCCATTGCCGTCGTCGGCGATGTAGGTGAGCGTGTTCGTTCCGATGACACTGGTATTGACGGTGCCGATGACAACGACGGGAACCGGACCGGCGCAGAAATCATAGGCCGTTGCGTCGGGATCGGTGAACGTCTGGCCAAGTTCGACGAAAACCGGGTTGCTGCCGTTCAGCGTGATGACCGGCGGTGTTTGATCCTTAACGGTGACGGTGTTCGTCGAATACGCGGCGTTGCCGAACGCATCCTGAATTGTAATGACGACGCTGTTCGTGGTTCCGACCAACAAAATCGAGCTGTTTGTCGGGCTTTGCGAAATCGTCAGCGGGCCGGATAAATCGGTGGCGCGAATGAAATTGGTTCCGGTCACGTCGGGCATCTGCGCGCTGCAATTCGTGTCCGCCGCCAGCACCAGATTGGTGAAGCTCCATAGAATAGTTGGTGGCGTAGTGTCGCGCACAATGACCGTGCGCGTGGCGGAACTGGCAAAGCCGCTGCCATTGGTGGCATTGTAAGTCAGCGTGTTGGTGCCGA
>DMQW01000361.1:4065-4248 GCA_003455565.1 Limisphaerales bacterium | reverse complement strand
GACTGACCTCAATCTGTTGCTCCATTGAGGACGGCCATGCTGAATCACGAGTTTCTTCATTCCAAGGAATAATTATTTCGCTGTATTCAGAATGAATACGCTTCTTGTCTGTCGAGCCTTTGGCTTCCTTGGAATACTTGTAATAAGATTTGAAGAACTCCATCAATTCACCATCAGACAAAG
>DMQW01000361.1:0-3874 GCA_003455565.1 Limisphaerales bacterium | reverse complement strand
GACAAAGATTCCGCTGCTTGGAAAGCTCGCTCCTCACCTTCACTTGCCATTCTGCCTTCAAACACCAAATATCCAGTGAGGAGTCCGATGACTTTCGGGCCGATTGTCTTTGATGTGGAAAAACAAACCCTCCTGTAAGCGTCATATAAAACCTCGCTCTTCACTTCATCTTTGAGAAGTGTTTCCAGCGCTTTATCAACATCGGGCGACTCAATCCCGTCTTTCATTTCTTCCGAAAGAACCTCCACAAACGCCTCGAAAAATTTCTCGGCTCTAAAGCGAGTCCACCTCTCAATGACAGCCGAGGTGAACTTCTCCTTCATTGTGGACAGAAGTTTTTTGCTTCCGATTATGGCAATTTCAGAACCAGTCATTTTGTTTCCAATCTTATTCCGTTTTGAAAAAGTTGTCGCCTTGATTTTTTGCCGGAGTCGCGCAGCGGCGGGCGGTGGACGGCCTGCCGGAACCGGCGATTGGACTGCCGGATTGGGATATTCGCCTGCCGGAGTCGCCGGAGCCGCTGCCGGACTTGGCTTGTCGCCTGTTGGAATTGGGTTTTTGCCTGCCGGACCGGGAAGTGGCGCTGCCGGGGTGGACGGCAAGGGTGCCGGGGTCGGGAAAGGCGCTGCCGGGGTGGCCTGACCGCCTGCCGGAGTGGATTGACAGGCTGCCGGGGTCAAATGACAGGGGCGGGAAGCAAGTTCAAGGCTGCCGGGGGTGGAAATTCGCCTGCCGGGGTCAAAAGAGGGGTTGCCGGGGCTGGCTGATGCGCTGCCGGAGCCGGAAAATGGCCTGCCGGAAGGGCGGGAGAGCCTGCCGGATTTGAAAGATGGGTTGCCGGAAGGGGCTGTTTGCCTGCCGGAAAGGGTGTCCGCCTGCCGGGTTCGCCCTGTCTTCGCTGCTTGCTTCGGCGCGGCGAGCCGTGGTTAAATTTCCGGCATGAAAATCGAATCGCTTCGCATCGGCATGAAGGTGCGCCATCCGCAATACGGCTCCGGCCTGGTCAAATCCATTTCCGAGGCCGTGGCGGAAATCCAGTTCGACGACGGCAGCAAACGCGCCGTCGCACCGGAACCGAGCGGGCTGGAACCGGCGGAACCGCAAATCGCCGTCAGCGGCTTGAACGTGCCGCTGAACCAGTTCGTGAACGAGACGGTGGCCGCGGCGATTGCAAAACTCGGTTTGGAGAAGCCGGATTCCGTCGTGGAACAACTCGGCTTGCGCTGGCACGGCGGCAAGGTGGTTTTGCATCCGGCGGACGCGGCGTTGCAGGCGAAGGAAGTGCCGCTGGAAGTTTTTTTCCACAAGATTGTGATGGTTAGAAATAATTTGCGCGTGCTGGAACAAAAGATCAACGCGCATGAAAAATTGTCGGACGGCGAGAAGGTGGAGATGCAGCAATACATCACCAAAAGCTACGGATCGCTGACGACGTTCAATGTGCTGTTCAAGGAAAAGGAAGAGCAGTTTTGAATGGTGCGCGCTGCAGGTTTCGAACCTGCGACCCCTACCGTGTGAAGGTAATGCTCTACCACTGAGCTAAGCGCGCATTAATTGACGGAGGCAGAGCGTAAAAAAAATCCGCCCGCGCAGCAAGATTTTTTGGCGCGCGGAAACCGGATGGAACTGCCGGCGCGTTTTTGGTTTGGCAGGGAACCAAATTGTGTGACGCTTGCGGAAATTAATTTTTGTGAGCCTGCTTGAAGTTAAAAATCTGAAAGTCCACTTCCCCGTGAAACCCGGGCTGTTCAGCCGCGTCCGCGAATCGGTGAAGGCGGTGGACGGCGTAAGTTTCTCCATCGCGCCGGGCGAAACGCTCGGTCTCGTCGGCGAAAGCGGCTGCGGGAAATCCACGCTCGGTCGCGCCATCCTGCGGCTCGTCCAGCCGACGGCGGGGGAAATTTTTCTCGACGGCGAAAACATCACGCATATGAGCGGCGCGGAACTGCGCGGGCGGCGGCGCAAGTTCCAAATGATTTTTCAGGATCCGTTCAGTTCGCTCAATCCGCGCATGACGGTCGAGGACATTGTCGGCGAAGCGCTGGACATTCATCAACTGACCGACAGCCAATCCGCGCGAAAAAAACGCATCGCGGAACTGCTGGAAGCCGTGGGCCTCGACCCGGTTTACGCGCAGCGTTATCCGCATGAATTCAGCGGCGGGCAACGGCAGCGAATCGGCATCGCGCGCGCGCTGGCGGTGGAACCGGAAATTATCATTTGCGACGAGCCGGTGAGCGCGCTGGACGTTTCCGTGCAGGCACAGATCATCAATCTGCTCCGCGATTTGCAGCAGCAGCGCGGCCTGGCGTATCTTTTCATCGCGCATGATCTCGCGGTGGTCGAGCATATCAGCCGGCGCGTGATGGTGATGTATCTCGGAAAAATCGTGGAGACGGCGGACGCCAAGACGCTCATCCGCGAACCACAGCATCCTTACACGCAGGCGCTGATTTCCGCCGTGCCGGAAGTGGACCCGGATTCCAAACGGCAGCGGATTATTCTGCCGGGCGAGGTGCCGTCGCCAATCCATCCGCCGGACGGCTGTCCGTTTCATCCGCGCTGTCCGATTGCCGAAACGAAGTGCCGGACGGAAATTCCGCAGTGGCGCGAAGTTTCAAAAAATCATTTTGCGGCCTGCCATCTGGCGGGAAAGGAAATTGAAGCGCGGAACTGAAATTATTTGTGGCCCATCTCAAAGTCGTGTTCGCCTTTGATCTTCCCCGCGACGACGAAAAGACGGTAAGTGGTGTTTGGCTCGAGCGATGCGGGATGGGTTCCTTTGATGGCCGGCTTCATGCCCCGAATCATCTGGCCGTAAAAAAATGTTTTCACCGGCACGGAGTTCGAGTCGGAAACAAGATGCCAGAGCGGCAGGACGTTTTTGTTGGTTTGAAATCCGGCGAGCGGGACGACCTTGAGTTCGGTGAACTTGAACTGGCGGTTAACGCCAAAAATCAATGAAGGCAGCGCGCCGCCGCGCTGGGGATACGGACGCAGATTCGGGCGCAGGTTGCGGCTGGCGTGAAAAATCTGCACCGTCTTGGGCTTGAGCCAGTCGGTGAAATAAATGACATAAACGGTGGCCAGCGCCACTGCGGTAAGGACGAGGAACAAATTTTTTTTTGTCATAAAATTTTGTAACGCGGCGCGGGCGCGGCGCGGCGCGTCTGTTTATCCAGACGCCACAAGGGAACGGCAGGTTATGAAAATAAACGAGCAAAAAAAATCCGGCAAACGCGGACGCGAAAATAAAATTTATTTGTGGCCCATCTCAAAGTCGTGTTCGCCCTTGACGTTCCCCGCGACGACGAAAAGACGGTAGGTGGTGTTTGGCTCGAGCGATTCGGGATGGGTTCCTTTGATGGCCGGCTTCATGCCCCGAATCATCTGGCCGTAGGTGAAAGCTTCCACCGGCACAGAATTCGAGTCGGAGATGAGATGCCAGAGCGGCAGGACGTTTTGGTTGGTCTGAAATCCGGCCAGCGGGACGACTTTGATTTCGGTAAGGCGGCAGCTTTCGTCAAAGCCAAAAACAATCGGGACGGGCAAATCCCGCCGGGCACGCATGGCGAAACCGCGCGGACGCGAAGTATGATGAATCCGGAGCATTCGCGGCTGGAACCAATTCGTAAAGAAAACGGCATAGACGGCGGCCAGTCCAACCACCAGCAACACTAGCAGACATTGTTTTTTATTCATATATTTTGTAACGCGGCCGACCCGCGTCCCGTCAACATAACTGTCAAGACGCACCAACCGGACAAACGGTTATGAATATTTATTTGCTGGAAAAATTTCGCGCCCGAAACGGCTTTTACCGAAGCTGGCTGGCATTTACATTGATTGAATTGCTGGTGGTCATTGCCATCAT
>DMQW01000349.1:7644-7853 GCA_003455565.1 Limisphaerales bacterium | reverse complement strand
TCTGCCGAGACGCCGCTACGCCACTTCCTGCGGGCCTTTGCCGCCGTTCAGCAAAAATAAAACTGCCATGCGCACGGCGAGCCCATTCGTCACTTGCTCCAAAATCAACGAACGGGCGCAGTCGGCAATCTCACTGTCAATCTCCACGCCGCGATTGATCGGGCCGGGATGCATGATGAGCGCGTCGGGTTTCGTTTTTGCCAGGCGCG
>DMQW01000349.1:7052-7353 GCA_003455565.1 Limisphaerales bacterium | reverse complement strand
TGCCCGGAAACATCGTCTTGCGCTGGCGCTCATGCTGGATGCGCAAAAGGTTGATGATGTCCGCGTCGCGGATGGCCTCGTCCACATCGTAAGTCACGCGACAACCCATCTGCTCAAATGTTTTTGGCACGAGCGTTGATGGACCACAAAGCGTCACCTTCGCGCCGAGTTTTGTCAGCGCCCAGATGTTCGAGCGCGCGACGCGGCTGTAAAGGATATCGCCCAGAATCGTGACGTTCAGCCCGGCGATTTTTCCTTTGTGCTCGCGGATCGTGAACGCGTCGAGCAACGCCTGCGTCGG
>DMQW01000349.1:0-6939 GCA_003455565.1 Limisphaerales bacterium | reverse complement strand
TCGAGCAACGCCTGCGTCGGATGTTCGTGCGCGCCGTCGCCCGCGTTGATGATGCTGGCGTTGACGACGCGCGATAGAAAATGCGGCGCACCCGACGCGCTGTGACGGATGACGATGAAATCGGCATTGAGCGCCTCGAGATTACGCGCGGTGTCCTTGAGCGTCTCGCCTTTTTTGAACGACGAGGCGTCAGCGGAAAAATTCACGATGTCGGCGGTCAACCGTTGCGCGGCCAGTTCAAAGCTGATGCGCGTCCGCGTGGACGGCTCGATGAACAGATTTACAACCGTCTTGCCGCGCAACGCGGGAACTTTTTTGATCGCCCGCTCGCCCACCGCCTTGAACGCTTTAGCCGTGTCCAGCACGGTGACAATTTCGTCCGCCGTGAGCGATTCGATGTCCAGCAGATGTTTGCGGTTCCAGCTCATATTATTTTACCAGCACGACCTCGTCCGACTGGTTTGGAATGTCCAGCCGCACACGCACTTTTTCGGTGATGGCGGTCGGCACGTTTTTACCGACGTAATCCGCCTTGATGGGCAATTCGCGATGGCCGCGGTCAATCAACACGGCGAACTGGATTTTTTTTGGCCGGCCAAAATCGTTCAGCGCATCCATCGCGGCGCGCGTCGTGCGGCCGGTGAACAGCACGTCGTCCACCAGCACCACAGTTTTACCGGTCAGATCGAACGGCAGGACGGTCGGATGAATGGTCGGCGCGGCGCGCTGACGCAAATCATCGCGGTGCATGCTCACATCCAGCACGCCGACGGGAACGGGTTGATGCCAGATTTCCGACAGAATTTTTCCAAGCCGTTGCGCCAGCGGCACGCCACCTGCGGGAATTCCGACCAGCACGACCTCCGTGCCGACTTCATTGCGCTCGGCAATCTCATGCGCGATGCGCATGAGCGCGCGCTGGATGGCGGTAGCGTTGAGGATGACGGTGGCTTCAGGCATGAGAAAAATTCGTTTCAAAGTGCTGCCAACATTTTGTCGGCAGAAAAAAGAATGTTCCAACAAATCTGCCGATTGCAAGCCGGCAGCACTTTAAGGATGAAAAGAAAATCGCGAGCCCGCTCCGCCGGGCGGAACCGATTCGCGTGGTGCGTTGGGCGTTCATAATTTCCTTCGCGACCTCGCAGGGCGGCGTTAAAGGAACAAATTTTATCAGTTCAATTTGCGGCGGCGGCCTGACGTTTTTTACGCCAGCTTGAGCGGTGCTTGATGATCCAATCCGTCAGCGCCTGCTCGAAGCCGATGTCGCGTCCGGCCTTCTCCGACTCGATCCACTTGTGCCGTAAAATTTCCTCGCGCTCTGCTTGAAACTCGCGGTAGAGCGAGGAATTCTTCAGCAAATCGTTCGCCGATGGTGATTCTTTTGCAGCGTTCGACATAGGGTAAAATTTAATTGTGGTTCTCAAGTTAAATCCTGATGACAAAACGCGCAACTGAAATCTGGACGGCGGGAAAACCCGAAAACCGTCCGTAAACAAGACGATGGGTTGACTTTTGTCAAAAAAACATCATGATGCTTGCATGAGAACCACCTTGACGCTTGACCCTGATGTCGCGGCAAAAGCAAAGCGCGGCGCGGCCAGGCTCGGCCAGCCGTTCAAAAGCGTGATCAACTCCGCGTTGCGCATCGGCTTGGATGAAGTTTTGAAACCGCCCACCGCCAAACCTTACCGCGCCAAACCGCTTCCGCTTGGCCTGAAACCGGGTTTCAGCTACGACAACATCGCCGAGTTGCTTGCCCAGGCGGAAGGGGAAGATTACCGATGATTTTGGTGGATGTGAATCTGCTGCTCTACGCCACGAACGATTTATCTGAACATCACGCGGCGGCGCGGACATGGTGGGAGACACAGTTGAGCGACACCAGGCCGGTTTGCCTGTGTTGGCCGGTTGTGAAGGCGTTCATTCGTATCGGCACAAATCCGCGTTTGCATCGTCGTCCGCTCACGCTCAAGGAAGCCGTTGAACGCGTGCAAAGCTGGCTCGATCAGCCGTGCGTCCGAATCATCCAGCCGACGGAACATCACTGGACAATTTTCCAGCAAATGCTTCGCGCAGGAAATGCCACGGCGAATCTCGTTTCGGACGCGCATCTGGCGGCATTGGCGGTGGAACACAATTGCGTGTTGCAATCCAACGATACGGACTTCGCCCGTTTTCGCGGATTGAAGTGGCGCAATCCGATCGCGGTGGATTAAATTGCCGGGCGTTTATTTTCGCGCCTGACCAGGTTTTGTTTAACCCAGCTTCTGCCGCAGCGTTTCGGCAATTTGAATAAACGCTTTTCTTGCCGCGTGATTCGGTGTTAAAACCGTGCAAGGCTTAAGGTTGAACAATTGAAAGCGCGATACTTCCCGATGAACCGCCATAGCCGTCCACAGCGATTTGATAAACCGTCCCTGACGTTGCAACAAAGCCAACTTGGCTGGTTCCGCCGTTATAGTCATCGTTGTTTGCTACGAGACTCAGGCTTCCGACAGCGTTCCCGGTGTAAGCCGCAAGGATGGTGTCAAACGAACTTCCCGCAGTCGTGATTGTCACCGTGCCGGATTTCGGCGCTTGCCATGTCCACCAAACGGATTTACCGCCAGTAGATGCCCAGTGAAACGGCTCGCCGGTTTCCCGAGTTGCTCCGACATTTGTCCCGCTGGTGGTGACGTTTGTTCCACTGATTGTGATTCGATTCGCAAAATTATCGTTCGGAGGTGGCGGCTGGATGGTCACATAAACAGGTGTGCTGAAAACGCCGACTCCGGCGTTGTCCACAGCGTAAGCCACAAGCTGTCGGCTGTAGCCGTCAGGGGGGACATTGCTCCAAGTGACGGAATACGGCGGTGTTAAACGTGTTCCGATCAAAGACCCATCTGCATAGAATTCGACACGCACGATGCTGCCGTCAGAATCGGAAGCTTGGGCGGAAATCTGAATGTTTGTCGGGCCGATGAACGTGGCGTTATCCAGCGGGTTTGTAATCGCCACTGTCGGTGCGGCAGTCGCAATGAACTGTAGTATTGCAGCGCCTTGGCCATACGAATCCACTGCAATCTTGTAGGTTTGCCCGAGCGTTGCCGCAAAACTTACAACCGCCGTAGAGCCGTAGTCCGGCGCGTTACTCGCTACGGAAGTTAGATTGGAGACAATGCTACCCGTGTAAACACCGAGCAATGGCCTTGCGTTGCCCCACTGATTGGTGATGTCACACAGGATCGTCACTGGGCCGGCACTTGTCGGCGTCCACGACCACCAGATGGACCTGCCCCCGGAATTCCCGGCGTGATTTGGCTCGCCGGCTTCTTTGTTCGCGCCTGCGTTCGAGCCGGTGACAATCAGAGGCGCGCCGCTGATAGGAGTGGCATTTGTAAAATCGTCGTTTTGAGATCTGACTCGGATGGAGCGGTAGTCCCAAGCTTGGCAGCCTGCATCGTCTGTCGCCACAAAATACAAGTTGTAATAACCTCCCGGCACATTCGTCCACGGGATGCTGAAGCTGTTGGCAGCCGTCGCGAAATTGAAATCGCCCAAAATCCTGATTTGGCCAATCAGGCCGTCGGGATCTGACGCCGAACCTGAAACGAGCAGATTGGCAGGTGAATAAAAAGTTGCGCCGTCTGAGGGACTGTTCACCACAAGAACGGGCGGGCGAGTTATCACAAGCTTCACTCCGCCGTCTTGCCAACAGGTATCCACCGCAATCTGGTAAGTCACGCCCGCTTGAGCAGTAAAGCGCACTTGGTTATAGTCACTCGTCGCAACTTGTGTAAGTCCGTTGAGCGACACGCCAGTAAACACCCTAATCGGCCGGCAATTGTCACCGCCGGAAGCGAGCACCGCGACTTCGACCGAGACGGGAGAAGTCCAAGTCCACCAAACGGTGTGGCCGATGCCCTGCACCCGGTTCGTTTCAGCGGATTCCAGCGAAGCGCTTTCAGTGTAGCCATACACCGGAACATTCATGTTTGAAATAAGAGCGCGATTGGCGAAGGCGTCATTGGCCGGAGGCGGCATATTTCCAGTGCGATCCACAACACGGTAGAAACGGCGGGAGAAAGCAGCGGTGTTCGGGTCCGCAAAGCTGTAGCCTCCATCAAAAGCGAAAAACGCAGAGTAATCCGACCAGTCAAGCAAATTGGTTGAAACCTGAATCACATAACCTCTGCCTTTGGCAACGTTGATTGGGAACTGGAATTGTCCTCCAAGCGTGCTGAAGACAGGAGAGATCGTCGGAATGGGCAAAAGATGCTTGGCGAGAAACTCGTCCACTACTTCGTCGGTGGGTCCGTAAATCAAGCCGCCAAACGTGGAGTCCGGCAGCGTCCCAAGTCCGAAACCATTGCCGCGAAACCAAGGCAGGAAGGAGCGCAGCGTGTGTGTGCCGCTGAAATGAGCGCCCAGAAAGACGGTGTAATTTGTATCCACAGCCAGAGTGACCGCAGTGCTCAACGAATTCGTAAGATCTGTCAAAGTGAACCGGAACTTTTCTTCGTCGGCCGCTTTGCCCGCATCGTAATTGAATAATCGCGTCACGTTAGTCGAACGATTACGAATGAATTGAGACGCTTCCATGTAGCGATTAACCCCATTTTGGAAAGCGAGTTTGGCGGCGTTCAAATCATTTGTGGTCGCAAACGTCAGGAGGTTTGGGTAGTCCATCAAGACCCGCTCAATGGAAAGCTGATCGTTTGTGTAAAGCGAGCGAATCGCTGCCAGTTGCGCGTCGAGATTCCAAGAGTAGGTGGTGTAGGCAAAATACTCGCCGGCTTGGAGCATCGCGCGGAGCATGCGAATGTCACCAAAATCGAGGATTACCCCCACGATTCGGGTTTCATCGCTCGTCAAGATGAGCGTGAAATTGGTATCCGTTACCTTCACGAGATTTGCTTCGGCGGCAATCAAAACGGGCAAGACATTCGTGCGCAACATGGCAGTGGATTCGTTGGCGTTCACTCCGACGGGCGCGAGCGGCACGCCGTTGGTATCGGTTGGCAATTCGGCTGTCCAGTTGTATATGTCACGGCCTGCGGCGGGCATCCCAATCCGGCTCAAAAAGTTGCTTCCTGCTGGTTGGCTGGGCAAGACCAGCAACCGCGTGGCGGCGTAAAACACGTTGGCCGTTTGATGATTGGGCGACAACGCGACAGCGTTTGAAAAACTGTTGTTGGCAGCAACAATGTTCGTTGCTACCAGGAAGGCGCGCCCCTGACTCACATAATCATCGGCAGTCTGTGCCAGAAGCAAGCGGTTAATGGTTAGCAATAGCGCGGTAGTTATCAGTTTCGTTTTCATGGAGTCTCCTTTTGGTGGATGGTTGGAAATTCACTACGAGCAAACAAATTATTGGTCAACGGCGGTGTGGTCGCCATGATTACCTGCCCGGTCTTTTCTCCGGCAACTTGGAGTGTGGCACGCGGGGCTTCAAATTGATTTGTTCCTGAGCGGAAGCGAACCCCGTCGAGCAGTTCCCATTTACCGTCAGAAACAATTCGGGCACGCCCGCTTTCCAGACGGTTTGTGCTTCCTGCGAGCGTCAGGAAACTCACCTTTCGAAACTCGAAGCGCTTTGCGGCTTGCGAACCAATCCAGTCATGCAATTGAACGAGGCTGTTCGTGACAAGTTCCGGGCGACACACTTCAAAAACAACTCCTTCCATTACTCCCAGCGGCAAGACCCCGATTCGGAAGAATCCTTTGCGCTCGTAATCTGTGAAAATGTTGTCCGCCCGCACGATCATTGAAGGAGTTAGTTCTGCCCCGGTGTAAAAAGCCGTAACGCCATCCCGCGCTTTCATTCGCCCCGAAAGCACATCAGATGCGAACTGACTTCTTGCTGAGGAAACCAAATGAAACGCGATAAAGCCCGCAAGCAGTAATTTTATAGTTTTGTTCATAGTGACGTTGGCTCGCCCGTCCAAAATAAAAGAGGCGTGGCCTGATACTTGACGATAGCAAAGTAGGTGTCAAGCCGACATTTCTGTAACGCTTCCGAACGTGCCCAGAATCGGACATTACGAAGCGATACGCAAAGAGATTATTCGGCTCTTGCAGGAAGAACGCATCCGCCGAAAACTCTCGAACTATTCCGTCGCCCAAAATTCTGGCGTATCCGAATCCATGCTGAGCCTCGTCGAACACGAACTTCGCAATCCTACGATGGAACTGATGCTTCGTATAGCTGACGGCATCGGCGCAGACCTTCCTGCACTGATTAAAAAAGCAACGACAACGGTTCTAAAAGAGCGCGCGAAAGCCTCCAAATCAATCAAGTCGGCAGTAGGCTGATAATTCTTGCCGGCCAGCTTCCATGCCAAACCCACTTTCTTTGTGAGCGTGTTCCGAGCCGCTCAATTTTTCCACGCCGTGCGGGAAGGGATTTTCCGCCAGGTCTTTACCGTCTCGACGATTCGCTCCGCAGTGCTGGCCGGCAGCTTGCGCAAATCTTTGCGCGTGGATTTCTTCCACTCAATGCGAAAGGCCATTACGCTTCAACCCTTTTTTCAATTCCGCGTGGGGGATCGTTTCCTCGTCGCGCCGTTCGGCAATCACGGCCAAGTCTTCCAAATCTTCCTGAAGTTTTTCGTAGTCTTCAATCGGCAACACGACGGCGGTTTTCCGCCCTTTTTCATTCGTCAAAAATTGAACTGTTGCACTCATGCTTGGAAATTAATGGCTTTACACGGTGGATTCAAATTTTTTCCGCAGCGTTTCGGCAATTTGAATAAACGCCTTCCCTGCGGCGTGGTTCGGCGTTGAAACCACAATCGGCATTCCGCGGTCGCCGCCTTCGCGGATTTCGGTGAAGATCGGGACTTCGCCGAGGAATGGAACGTCCTGCCGCGCGGCTTCCTCCTTGCCGCCACCGTGGCCGAAAATTTCCACGCGTTCGCCGTTCGGCGCGGTGAAGTAGCTCATGTTTTCCACGATGCC
>DMQW01000434.1 GCA_003455565.1 Limisphaerales bacterium | reverse complement strand
CACTAATGGAAGGATTACCAACGTAGTTGCCCCCCACGGCCAAATTCATAAGAATGAAGAAAGGCGCGTTGAAAGGGGTTGGATAGGTGGCTCCGCTGATCGAAGTCCCCCAACTGGTTTGTGTTTCATAGAGGTGACCGTCAACCGAGAAGCTGATGGAATTGGGTTCCCACTCCAGCAGGTAGTTGTGGAAATTGGTTGACGAGTCTCCGCCGGTAAAAGTATAAGAGCCTCCTTCGTCGCTTCCAGAATGGAGGCTGCTTTGGACGGTGGCCGGCGCTGTCCCCTTGTTTCCACGACATCAATCTCTCCACAGGCGGGCCAGCCGACTGCGGGAATATTCGTTCCCATCATCCAAAGAGCCGGCCACATGCCGACTCCTGCCGGCAGCTTGGCGCGCCATTCAAAACGTCCATAGGTTGGGGTGTAAAGGTTCTCGGTCTTCATGCGGGCGGAGGTATAGCTGAATCCGTTGCCGCGCGCGGAAGATTTGATGATTGAAGTTCCCGCGCCAGCCAATCCTTTTGGCCAGCCCGCGCGGCGCATCGAACAGCTTTTGCAATTTGTCCCGCAAGGCCCGCGCGGGAATCGCGTCAAGATCAGCGGCACGGTTACTTGCCGCCGTGATGATGAAACGCTGTTCATCGAGAACGAAAAGGAAGGACTGTTGGTGGAAACCCGTCAGCCCGGACCGTTGCTGCCCGGCGACATTGTGGAAGTGCTCGGTTTTCCCGCCAAAGGCGAATACACCCCCAAACTGGAAGACGCCGTGTTTCGTAAAATTGCCAGCGGCCAGGTGCCGGTTCCAGAAAATGTCACCACGGATGAAGCGTTGAAAGGCACGCATGATTGCCGCCTCGTGCGCATCGAAGCCACCATTTTGGATCGAACCCGCTATGGCCATGAACAATTTCTCGTGTTGCAATCCGGCGGTTTTATTTTCAACGCCTACTTGGAACACAAGGATGGCGGCTTGAATTTTTCCTATCTGCAAAATGGCAGCAGGGTTGCGGTCACCGGCGTTTGCGTGATTGATCCCGGTAATGACTGGCAGGTTGGACCGGAGTGGCGCGCGAAATCATTCCGGCTTTTGATGCGCTATCCCGGCGACATCTTTTTGCTCATGCGCCCGCCGTGGTGGAACTTGCAAAAAATGCTCTGGGCGGTCGGCATTCTTGTCGTTGGCGTGCTGCTGGCGCTGGCCTGGGTTGCCATCCTGCGTCGCCGTGTCCAGAAACAAACTGCAACCATCCGTCGTCAACTTCAGACTGAAGCCACGCTCAAGGAACGTTACGAAGACCTGTTTGAAAATGCGAATGACATGGTGTTCACGCACGATTTGAAAGGCCGGATTACTTCCGTCAACACGACCGGCGAACATTGGCTGGGACGCGGGCGCGATGAAATTATTTCCAAAAATCTGATTCAATTTATCGCCCAGGAACAACGCGAGGCCGTTGCGCAATGGCTGGAACAAATTGCCGCAAATGTCGAACTCGCACCGGCTGAATGGGATTTTCTTGGAGCTGCGGGACAACGCCTGCGTTTGGAGATCAGCGCGCGCCTGGTCGGCCAGCCCGGGAAAAATAATGAGATTGAAAGTGTCGCCCGCGACATCACGGAACGCAAACGGCTCGAACGCGAAATTCTCCAGATCAGCAATCGCGAACAACGCCGCATTGGGCACGACTTGCACGATGGCGTTTGCCAGCAGCTTGCCGCCATTGCTTATCGCGTGGATATTCTGGCCGATCAATTGCACGAAAAGAAATTCCCTGAATCCTCCGAAGCCGAGCGCATCGGCAGTTTGCTGAACGAAGCCATGTCGCAAACCCGCAGCGTGGCGCGCGGCTTGTTCCCGGTGCGGCTGGAAGAGGAAGGTCTGGTTTCGGCGCTGGAAGAAGTTGTGATCAATGCCGCCAAACTATTCAAAGTTCGCTGCCATTTTTCCTGCGTGGAACCTCATCCCAAGCCAGAAACGACCGCCGCTTTGCATCTTTATTACATCGCGCAGGAAGCCGTTTTGAATGCGGCCAAACATGGCAACGCCACAGAAATTTCCGTTGCCATCACACGCCATCACGAACGCTTTATGCTGATCGTGCAGGACAACGGCAACGGTTTTGAAGTCGCGGGACGCAATCTCAGCGGCATGGGCATCCGCATCATGCGCTATCGCGCCCAAGTCATCGGGGCAACTTTAGACTTGAAAAGCCGGCCCGGACAAGGCACCCAAGTCATCTGCACTTTTTACGCAGCAACGTAAAAGTCAGATTGACGCCTCGTTATGACCTTTGATTCAAGTCAGGCAACTCAAGTTGCGCCAGCCGCACCGCGCGGCAAAAGCCGGATTTTTCTCGTGGACGACCACGCCATGTTCCGCGAGGGACTGCGGCAATTGATTGATCGCGAGCCTGATTTTATCGTGAGCGGCGACGCGGCTGACGTTGAGGAGGCGTTGAAGGGCATCGGTGACTTGCTGCCCGACCTCGTCATCACCGATATTTCTTTGTCCGGCACTTCAGGCATTGATCTCATCAAGACGCTCAAGAGCCGTCATCCCGAACTGCCCGTTCTCGTGGTTTCGATGCACGAAGAAACGCTTTACGCCGAACGCGCATTGCGCGCCGGGGCGATGGGATATGTGATGAAACAGGAACCGGCCAAGGCCGTGAAAGCGGCCATCCGCAAAGTTCTCGGCGGCGACATTCACTTGAGCGAAAAAATGGCGTCCGCGATGCTCGGCAAACTGATTCACAAACGCGCCGATGAAAAACCGGTTTCACCGATTGAAAGTTTGAGCAACCGCGAACTGGAAGTTTTCCGCATGTTGGGCGAAGGCAAGACGTCGCGCGAAATCGCCGAGAAACTTGATTTGAGCATTGCGACCATCAATTCCTTCCGCAACCGCA
>DMQW01000096.1 GCA_003455565.1 Limisphaerales bacterium | reverse complement strand
TCCAGCGTGTGCCGCGTGCAATTCAATGGACAACCGTCAATCGCCAGAATACGTTCCGCCGCGTTCGCCTTGTTGACCAGTGGCTTCACGCGTCCGCCAATGCCGGCGAGGCAGGACATCTCCGCCACGCCTTCGCGTGTGAGCTGCCGGGCAATGCGGTCGGCCAGTTCGCCCGCATCCGAGCAGCCGGAACACGCATAGACCACCGTGCCTTTTTTCAGCGACGCATTTTGGTTTTCGCTCATGACATTTTTTTCGTTGTCACGACAACAAATTGCCCCAGACGCCGCCGGGAAGATTTGACCCAAGTCAAACAATTCAAATGTTTGCCGGGGGCGACCACCCTTTGCAAATGAGGTGACGGGATGGATTACTCTCTGCTGTATCGCCAAACATTTAAGGTGCCAGCAGCGGATTCCACCCATCAAGATTTGGCCGGGAAAAAGTTTGCGTGATCGGGAGCAACTGCGCGTGGCCGTCCACGAAGGAATAATTCGACTTGGCACGGTGACGCCGGCTGTCCACGTCACTCATGACGTCCTGCACAGTTATCCAGTATTCGGGCATGATGTGGTCGGTGCCGGTGCTGGTTTCAGCGGTGGAAACCATCGCGGCCGGCCGGCGGATTTGCACCAGCTTGCGCCATGTCTGCGGCTTGCCCGCGTAATCGTCATCCGGCCCCAGCTCGAAATAAACATTCATGCCGTAACTCAACGTGCTGGGGTGCTGATCCGCCACACAGTGGTAAGTGCCGGCCAGCAGATTTGTCCAAGCCGTCGTGCTGGAGCCGAGTTGCGGCGCGACGGCGCGCTCCCACGGCAACTGGTTGTTGGCAAACGCCGAATGCTGGCTGCGCGGAAAGGTGTCGTCATTGTCGTCGGCATACAACGCACGGCGAGGCCGATTTGTCGGAGATTATTCAGGCATTGTGCAGCGCGGGCAGATTCTTTCGCCTTGGCCAGCGCCGGCAACAGCATCGCCGCGAGCAGCGCGATGATGGCAATGACCACGAGTAATTCGATCAACGTGAACCCGGCCCGGACTTCCGGCGTGGCGCATTTTGCACGCGCGCCGGAATTTACTTTGATTTTTTCAGAGGTCATCAGCATCGCGAGATTTTACGGCTGGAAAGACATTCTGAAAAACTGCTGCGCCCGTTCTGATCCAGGATGACGACCAACTGGCCGTTCAAGGTCACGGTCGCATTGGTCACGGTCGTCCACGTCGTCGAGGAGGCAGAGGTTTTGGCTGGCGGACAATTCCAAAATGAGCGGCCGGATGTTAGCAAACCGGGCCGATTTGCCCATAGGATAACCGGCGGCCCGGCGTAATAAAGAATAAACTATCTTTATTTCTTGACTAGCCGTCCGGTTGACGGAAAGATGGGCCGCATGAGCCATCATGCTAATGTTTTTTCACCGCCGGGAACCCCATTGTCGCAGCGCACTGTAGGCGAGCTGGTGGCCGAACGTCCGAACCGGTCCCGCGTCTTTCAAGCCTTTGGCATGGATTTCTGCTGTCAGGGCGGGCGGGCGTTGCAGGCGGCTTGCGAGGGCAAAGGCGTGCCGGTGGAAACGGTGATTGAACAACTGGAGGCGGAACTGGCCGATAAAACCGCCACCGGGCCAAATCCAGCCGATTTGCCAGCCGGGGAGCTTTGCCAATATATCGTAACCACCCACCACGGTTTTCTGCGCCGGGAATTTCCCCGTTTGCACGCGATGGCGGAGCGGGTGGCGCACGTCCACGGCGGGCATACGCCGCCGCTGGTTGAGGTTTTTGAAGTTTTTCAGGGACTGGAAACGGAGCTGGCCAGCCACATGATGAAGGAAGAACAGATTCTATTTCCGGCCATCGTTCAATTGAGCCAGGGCAATCATGCGGTCATGCCGCTGGATGGCCCGATCACCTGCATGTTGCATGAACATAATGATGCGGAGGATAATCTGGCCCGGCTGCGGGAGCTGACCCACGGTTTTCAGCCGCCGGCCGAAGCCTGCAACACCTATCGCGCACTGTTCTCGGGGTTGGCGGATCTGGAGGATGATTTGCACCGGCATATTCACTTGGAAAACGCCGTTCTGTTTCCGACCGCGCAGGCCATGGCGGCTGGAACGCAGACAGCATAAACCCTAAAACCAAATGTTCATCTACGGAAAAACCACTTCCAATGCCATCGCCGTGATGAGCTATCTGGCGGCGGATCCGGCCCGGCGGGCGGGGTCGGCGGAGATTGCGGAGGCGCGCAAATTATCGCAGGCGCTTACCGCCAAGCTGCTCACCCAACTGGCCACGGCCGGACTGGTGACGGGACAGCCCGGCCCGGGCGGCGGCTACACGTTGGCCCAGCCGGCCAAGGATATTTGCCTACTGGACATCGCGGAGTTGTTTGAGCAGATCGAACCGCCGTCGCTTTGTCCGTTTGGTCATGGCTGGTGCGGCAAGGGCGAGCCTTGTCCACTGCATGACAGCATCACGGAAATGCTGGAAGCCAACCGTCATTTCATGGAAAACACCCGGCTCTCGATTTTTACGGGGAACGGCAACCTGAAATAAATCACTCCCATGTTTAGCACCCTCAATATCCGCGCCGCGTTGATCGCGGGCACCGCCACGCTGCTGCTGGTGGCCGCCATTCTGGTCGGCTCGCGTAATCTGAACAACTTCGACGCCGCGCTGGTGGCGTATCTGTTCGGCTGCATCTTTGCGTGCTTTGCCGTGGTCTATCGCTATTGCGTCTGGCTGCAACGGCCACCGACGTGGAAGTATTTCGTGCGCGGCTGGGAACTGCTCTTTTCACGGCACTTTGTTCCGTATGTGCTGGAACTGGTGAAGCACCTGTTCACCCAGTTCATCGGGCAGAAATTCATCCGCAACCGGGGCACGGCGCGCGGCGTGGGCCACATGCTGATGGCCGGCGGCTGCACGCTGGCGTTTGCGGTGACGTTTCCGCTGGTATTCGGCTGGGTGAATTTCCAGCTCAAGCCGGGCGGCATTGACACTTACGAGGTCTATAATTTCGGGTTCAAGGTGATGGAGTTTCCGCTGCACAGTTGGGTGGCGGAGGCGCTGTTCAACGCGCTGAACTGGTCGGCCATTCTCGTGATTGCGGGCGTGATGATCATGATGCGGCGGCGGCTCACGCACGCGGGGCAGATTGCCATCCAGACGTTTGAAGGCGACTGGCTGCCGCTGCTGCTGCTGCTGGCGATTTCGCTGACGGGCCTAGGCATCAGCCTGGATTATAAATTCATGGAGGGCAAAGCGCATCAATTCATGGCCATCACCCATGCGATCACCGTGATTCTCTTTCTCATCTGGCTGCCGTTCGGAAAATTTTACCACATCATCCAGCGCCCGGCGCAGTTCGGCATTGCGCTCTACCGCAAGGCCGGCGAGGCCGGGCCGCAGGCCATCTGCCCGCACACCAAGCTGGTCTATGACACGAAGCTGCATGTGGACGATGTGAAGGATGTGGCCGCCGAGATCGGTTTCAATTACGCGCGGAAAGACGGCACGTCGCATTTGGATTACAGCCCGCAGGGAAAACGTGCCCTGCTGGCCAAGGCCCACCTCAAAGCTCGGCAAGATTCCGGCGCGTTTTTTGGTTGAACTAAACTATTATGGCCACACTTCCTGTTTCTGCTGAACAGATAATCGCCCGTTTCGGACCGTCGCTGAATTTCCCGCCCGCCCAGGGTTATCCCGGCCGCGACGAGCCGGATGAAGTCGTGAAAACGCATTGCTGTTTCTGCGGGATGCAGTGCGGCATCAAGCTGCTCGTAAAGAACAACCGCGTGGTGGGGTTTGAACCGTGGGAGGAATTCCCGTTCAACGAGGGGCGGTTGTGCCCCAAAGGTGTCCAGCGCTACCTGCAAAACAACCATCCCGACCGGCTGATGGAGCCGATGGAACGCGTCGAGGGCCAGGGCTTTCGCAACGTCAGTTGGGAGGCCGCCTTTGAGCGGGTCGTCTCCGAGATCAAGCGCATCCAAGGCAAATACGGCAATGACGCCTTCGCGATGCTGTCCGGCGTGTCGCTGACGAATGAGAAGTGCTATCTCAACGGCAAGTTCGCGCGCGTGGCGCTCAAGACCAAAAATCTCGATTACAACGGCCGTCTCTGCATGGTCAGCGCCGGGGCCGGCAACAAGAAGGCGTTCGGCTTGGACCGCGCCTCCAACAGCTACGACGATCTCAAGCACGCCGAGGTGATCATGCTCTGCGGCACGAACGTCAGCGAATGTTTCCCGACGCTGACACACTGGATCTGGCAGGCGCGCGACAACGGCGGCAAGCTGATCGTGGTGGATCCCCGCCTCACGCCGATTGGGCGCACCGCCGATTTGCATCTGCCGGTGCGGCCCGGCCGCGACTCCGCGCTTTACGGCGCGATTTTGCATCAGTTGATCAAGCACGACTGGCTGGATCACGATTTTATCCGCGATCATTGCAGCGGTTTTGAGGAGGCCAAGAAGGCGGTGGAAAGCTACGACCTCGACTGGGCCGAGCGCACCACCGGCGTGACCAAGGAAAAAATCCTGCAAGCCGCCAAGTGGTGGGGGCCGGCCAAGACCAGCTTTTTGCTACACGCGCGCGGCATCGAACATCACACCAAGGGCGTGGAGAATGTGCTCTCCTGCATCAATCTGGTGCTGGCTACCGGGCGCATTGGGAAACCTTACTGCGGTTACGGCACGATCACCGGCCAGGGCAACGGCCAGGGCGGACGCGAACACGGCCATAAGTGCGACCAGTTGCCCGGCAACCGCGACATCGAAAATCCCGATCACCGAAAATACATCTGCGATGTCTGGGGCATCAACGAAAAAGACCTGCCCGGCAAGGGCCTGACCGCCTACGAAATCATGGAGGCCATTGACCGGGGCGAAATCAAGGGACTAATCAGCATCTGCTTCAACCCGATGGTCTCGCTGCCCAACAACCACCTGGTCAAACGGGCGCTGGAAAAGCTGGAATTTTACGTCTGCATTGATTTTTTCCTCAACGAGACCGCCCGCCACGCCAACATCATGCTGCCGGGTTCGTTGCAGGAGGAGGAGGAAGGCACCACCACCAGCGCCGAGGGGCGCGTCATCCGCATTCGGCAGGCCGTGAAGCCGCCCGGCAATGCGCGCACGGACACCAGCATCATTCTGGAACTGGCCAAACGGTTGGGCGCGGAAAAGTATTTCACGTTCGCGAATTCCGAGGCGATTTTCAACGAACTGCGCGTCGCCTCCAAAGGCGGGACGGCGGATTACAACGGCATCACCTACAAGAAAATCGAGGACAACATGGGCATCTTCTGGCCCTGTCCTACCGAAGATCATCCCGGCACGCCCCGGCTATGGGAAGATCGCAAGTTCAAGACGCCCGACGGCAAAGCGCATTTCCACGGCATCGCCTATCGCGATCCCGGCGAGGTGACGGATGCCGAGTATCCGATGATTCTCACCACTGGCCGCGTGGTGTCGCAGTTTTTGAGCGGCACGCAGACGCGGCGCATCGGCAAGCTGGTGCAGCAGTATCCCGAGCCGCTGCTGGAAATTCATCCCAAGACCGCCGCCAAATACGGCATCAAGGAACGCGAACTGGTGAAGGTGGTGACGCGGCGCGGCGAAGCGGAGTATCCCGCGCAACTCGTCGAAACCATCCGCGAGGACACGGTATTCGTGCCCTACCATTGGCCGGGCAAAAAATCCATCAACCAAGTCACGACGGGACTGCTTGATCCCATCTCCAAGATTCCCGAATTCAAGGTTTGCGCCTGCCAGCTCGTGCCCCAAGGCCGCCAGGCCCCGTCCTCCGAAGAAGCCCAAGCCTACGCCAGCGCATGAACACGACCACCTTTCGCACCGATCAGGAATTCTTTATTGATCCGCAGCGTTGCATTGGTTGCCACGCCTGCGAAATGGCGTGCGCCGAATGTGAGACCAATGGCCAGCAGCCGATGATCCATGTGGATTATGTGGATCGCTACCTCACGCCGCAGACGTCCGTGCAAGTGTGTATGCACTGCGAAGACCCGACCTGCGCCAAGGTTTGCCCGGCGGACGCCATAACCAAAGACGAATTCGGCGTGGTTCACAGCGCCAACCACGCGCGCTGCATCGCCTGCTCCAACTGCGTCCAAGCCTGTCCGTTCGGCGTGCCGCGCAAGATTACGCCGATGGATTTGATGATGAAGTGCAACCTGTGCTACGACCGCACCAGCGTCGGCAAGCGGCCCATGTGCGCCACCGTCTGCCCCAGCGGCGCGCTGTATTACGGCACGCGCGAGAAAATGCGCGAGCTGCGCCCGAACAGCACCCCGGTGAACCAGTTCCGCTTCGGCCAGCAAGTCGTCAAAACCAAAGTCAACATCATGATGCCCAAAGGCGCCACGGAACTCGTGGTGGATGCCCAATGAACAATTCAAATCAACTCCCGGATAAACCCGCCTACGAGGTGGATTTCCCCATCGAACGCGTCGAGGCGGAACACGTCTCGCGGCGCGAATTCGCCAAGTTTCTCTGCCTTGTTTCCGGCGGCCTCGCCGTGGGCAGCGGCTGGGTGGCGGTCAAAAACAAACTCATCCCGCCGTTCCGTTTGCACGGCGAAGTGTTCGTCTGCCTGTCTCT
>DMQW01000354.1 GCA_003455565.1 Limisphaerales bacterium | reverse complement strand
ACCCAGCAAAAGACCGAACTGTGGGAGCGATTGCGGCGGGAGAATCGCGAGGGCATCGTGTTCAAACGTCTCGATGCGCCCTATGTTCCGGGCAAGCCCAACCAGGGCGGGCCGCAATTGAAGTTCAAGTTCGTCGCGACGTTGTCAGTGGTGGTTGCCAAGATCAACACGCAGCGCAGCGTGGAGGTGGGTTTGTTTCAGGGACGCAGCCTGGTTTCGTGTGGCAATGTCACCATCCCGGCCAACCACGAAATTCCCAAAGTCGGCGCAGTCGTGGAAGTGCGGTATCTCTACGCCTACCGGGACAGCCTTGCGTTGTATCAGCCGGTTTATCTCGGCCCGCGTGATGATGTTGATGCTGGCGAATGCGTGGTGTCACAACTGAAGTTCAAGGCGGAGTGAGTGTCACATCAGCCGGTCATGCCCAAGTGCGTGACCGGTTTTTTATTTGCCGGTTCTGGCAAGTTCACACGTCTCCCGCGAAATGGCGCGAGGCCATACGCTTCAGTTTGGGTTCACAGGGATCATTCACAAACAAATACAACCATAGGAGAAAATTATGAATAACAAATCGTATGACCGTATCACCGAACGCATCGTGTCCCTGCTGACGCAGGGCACCGTGCCCTGGCACAAACCGTGGCTGGTCAAGACCGGGTTGCCTCGCAACCTCGTCTCGCAGAAACCCTACCGGGGCATCAACGTGTTCCTGCTCATGGCCATGAATTATGAGTCACCGCACTGGCTCACGTTGCGGCAGGCCAACCTGCTGGGCGGCCAGATCAAGCCGGGCGAAAAATCATGTCCGGTCGTGTTCTGGAAACCGATGAAAGTGAAAGACAAGGAGTCCGGCGAGGAGCGGAAAATTCCGTTCCTGCGCCTGTATCACGTCTTCAACGTGTCGCAATGCACCGGCTTGAAGAACATTCCACCGGCGGATGATTCGGCGTTTGTTCAGACCATGCCGGCGGAGATCGTGGCGAAGATGCCGCAGCGTCCCGTCATCAAGCATGGCATGGCTGCCGCCTATTATTCCCCGGCCAATGACCTCATCGGCATGCCGGACCATGAACGGTTCGACGCCGAGGATAATTATCACGCCACGCTCTTTCATGAGCTGGTGCACTCGACCGGCCACGAGCAGCGGTTGAAACGCGCCAGCATCATGGAGCGGAACGGCTACGGTTCAACCTTACGGCAAGGAGGAATTGATCGCGGAAATGGGCAGCACGTTCCTGTGTGGTTACGCCGGCATCGTGGACCGGACGATTGACAGTTCGGCCGCCTATCTTGAAGGCTGGCTGAAACAGTTGAAGGAGGACAAGACACTCATCGTCCACGCAGCGGCCCAGGCGCAGAAGGCAGCGGACTTTATCCTGGGAAATGGCCATGCTGATTCTTTAGTCAGTGCCACGGTGAAAATCACGCCACCCCCACCGCTGGGGGAGGTGTGTGCATGAAATCCATCCATGGCGAAGGTGAAATGCGACGTGGCACCGTGACTGAGAAGCCATCACACACGCTAAAAATTGAAGCGGTTGGCGATTTCGCCGGACGCAAGATCAAACCACGGATTCGGTTAAGCGGATACTGGCTGAAACGGGCCGGATTCAAGCCCGGCCATCGGGTCACCATCCTTTCGCTCAAACCGGGTGAATTGACTCTTCATTTTAGGGAGGCAGCAGATGCTCCTGCATAATAACAACCCCGACCAATTTTGGCCGGGGCTTTTTGTTGATCAGATCGTAGCATATCAAATATATGCTGACACCCCGCCGACGTTCCAACCGGCCCACGCCATTTATCTTTCCGCTGCTTTCTGAATCCGCTCCGTCACCATCTGGATGCCTTCCGCCCGCTTGGATTCCACCACGCCAGGTTGGCGTTGGAGTTGGGTAATCGGAACGGCCTTCTCTTCATCGGCTTTGCCGAACAGCCCTGCCAGCGCCGCATCCGCCGACCAGCCTAATTCAAAAACCTTGAACCGTATCGTTACTTCTCCGTCCGCAGTTTGTCCGCCAACAATGTAACACCGCCGAAAACCAGTCAGATCCGGCAGTTTGGCCTGAATGAAAAAACCCTCGGCAAACGGTTGCTCGTTGGCTTCGATGGTAAACTTGAGCAAAAAGCTTTTGGTGAGCGCGTCGGCAAGCTTGGTTCGCAAGTCCGCCACCTCGCCATGGACGGTCAAATCCTGCTCCGCAAATTCCGCGCTATGGCGTGTCTGGCTCATCAGCTTGGCAAAATAATCGCGGGGCCGGCTTACCCGCAAGGCGGCGGCCTCACGCTGGTTGTCGGCCGCCACTTTGGTTTGCTGCGCTTGGATGTCCTTTTTGAAATTGGCCACCAACTGCTGCATATCCGGATCCTCCGGCATTAATGCCAGGGCACCATCGGCATCCTGCAAAGCCCCCGCCAAATCACCACTCTTGGCTTTGTTGTTGGCTTTCATCAGGGCTTGAGCCACGCGAGTCTTATTCAAGATCCTGACCGCAACTTCATTGTCCGGATCCTCCGTAACGGCTGCCGAAAAGGCTTCAATCAAGGGCGCGAAGTTTTCGTCCGATTCTTTCTTGCTCCGTTCCAGCAATGCCATGGCCGTCGCAAACGAGCGCCGGAGCAGATTGGTTTGGAAGTTCACCGTCTGTTTCGCCAGCACATTCATTGCGACCGGAACCGTCGCGTAGTTGGGCAAGGCGACCTCACCGCGCCAGACGCCGGCCGGCACACCGGTCAAGGTAAAAGGCGTTGTCCCGAGCTCGTTTCCTTGGGCGTCGCGAATGGTGGCGCCCGCAGGCTTGGTTTCGAGCAAGACGCTGCCGAGCGAAAATTCCACTTCCAGTTGGTTGGTGTGAGCCGCCGTAATTTCCACCGGACGATTCGCCACCAACCCTTGATAGATGGCGCGCAACTCATACTGGCCGGCCTGCAGCCCCGTGAGCGTCGCGGGTAATTCGCCGCGTTCCAAGACTTGGTTTTGCATCTGGAAGTTTTCCACCCGGCGCAGTTCAAACCGCGCACCCGCATGGCCGAAGGTTGCCTGTAAAACCCCCACGGCGGGAGTGAATAAACAGAGGGTTTCCTGATTGTCAGCCACGGTGATGGTTTTTTCGACGGTGAAATATGGGTAAACCGCCGTCACCGTATATTCATCCGCTGGCGCGGCCAGCTTCTCGCTTGAAACATTTGCCAGTTCTTTGCGCCACTCTGGGCCCCGCACGGTTACCGATTGGGCCGGTGGCGTTGAGAGAATGTTCAGTGAACCGGCTGCACGTTGAAGTTTTAGTTCCCCCAGATTGTGTGCGCCATACCCGATAAATAAATTGGTCGAGAATGGTCTTCCTTTGGGATGCATGAATACCATTTGGTGCCGCCGATCGCAACCCGTTCACCGCTGGAAAAAGGCTGGCCATCCAGTTGGGCGGACGCTGGCTGGAAAGCCGACTGGCCCGGCACGGACGCGGTGAACTGCACGTTGGTCTCTGAGCTCAGGCGTTGATGCAAGCGGATGCCGTAAAGCACCAGCACCAGCAGCAACCACCAAGACAAGGGGCGCAGAACCCGCCGCCAATAACCCTGGTGCGTTTCCGGGACCGCTGCTCGCGCTTTGGTATTCACACGGATTCGGTGGTTGATTTCCGGTTGGATGCGAGCGGGTAAAAATCAGCACTCTGAAGTATCGGTTCCCAAACTGCGGTTTGACGTTGACGGTGGAAATGAGTTGGTGCCATGATGAATGCCAGATAATTAACCATGACTACTGCCGAGAACAAGCCAAAAAAGAGCGAACGGTTGCGGCACCTGATTGACTTCATCTTTGGATTCGAGAACAAGCGGGGCGATATTTGGGATCAGTGGATTTATTCGGTTGAGGATTTCAGTCTTGCCCCGGTGATTTTTATGCAGCCATCGAGCAACAGTTGGCCGCCCGCAAAATTCCCGGCCTGCAAATCGTGCGGCAGGAATTTGCCGAGGGCGGTTTGCTGTCCGACCAACGGCTTTACTTGCGCCTCATGCGGGAACGTCTGGCTATTGACACTTGCGCCGCGCCGTTTGGCAACGTTTACTTCTTTTCCTGTCGCACCCTCCATGTCCCGGCGCTGGTCCGATTGTGGCATATTTTGGCGGCCTTGTTTTTTTTCAACGCAACCGGCGGGCTCCTGATGCTCCTCTTGGGACTAAAGTTCGCGTTCATCGCCGAGATCGCCCTCATGTTTGCCCTCGTAGGCGTGCTCCGCAACGCCGGGACTTCGGCGTTCGACGACCTGGACGCCCTGCTGGACCGAATTCCGGTGATCGCCACCATCTACGAAGACTGGTTTCGCGTGGATACTTATTATCGCGATGACACCCGGACGCTGTATGTGAAATTGCTGCCCAATCTCATCCTGGAGGCCGCCCAGGAAATCTGCGCGGAAAGAGGTCTCAAACTGGTGCGTCAATACCAGTTCCCGCCAATTTTGCCTGAACTATTCCAGCCATTGCCGCCACGCACGGTCGAACCCAATTAGCGGGCCCCAAATATGGCGTCGGCACACGAACATTTTTCCGAACAGTTTCAGAAATGGGAAATGCATGGCCGGGGCTGGCAGGTGTTTCCGCAGCCGGTCTATCCTGAACCGCCGTTTGTCCCGTTCACATATCATTCGATGGTGGAAACGCCGGCCGTGGATGATGGCCGCCGCCAGACTTTCTTGAGTTCGCTGGCGCGCAAATTGGCCCGCCCGACACCGCCGCCAACCCCCGTTGAACCCGAGGAGGAACCAGAGCCGACGCCGTTGATTCGGGATTCGCCGGTGGAAATGCAGGCCTCGCTGCCGGACAAGCTGGATGTTTCCCGGGAGACATTCGAGCAGTTCCTCTTGAATCTTTCGTTGTGCCGCGAACCCCTCGCGTTTGAACTGCTCGGAACGCACCAAAAGCTGACGGCACAATTCGCCGCCGCGGCTTCGGATGCCCCGCTGGTGCGCCGCCAATTGGCGGCGTTTTTCCCCGAAGCCGTGTTTATTCCGGTTGAAAGCAATTTGGAATCCGCATGGAATGCTACCACTGGCGACGAAATGCTGGCCGTCGAATTCGGCCTG
>DMQW01000112.1:3069-5868 GCA_003455565.1 Limisphaerales bacterium | reverse complement strand
TGAAACGGCGACGACCGAGATGTACACAGAGGAGATCGTCGGGAGCCCCAAATGTGTATAAGAGGCAGCGCCCGACGAGCAGCCGCTTGGCCATGCTGACGTAGGCGTTGCCGGGGCCGTAAATTTTCTGCACGCGGCGGATCGTCTTGGTGCCATAAGCCAGCGCCGCAACCGCCTGCGCGCCGCCGACGCGGTAAATCTCCGTCGCACCCGCCGCCCGCGCCGCGAACAGAATGGCCGGGTTGATGGAGCCGTCTTTGCCGCACGGCGTGGTCACGACGATTTCCTTGCAACCCGCGACCTTCGCCAGCGTGATGGTCATCAGCGCCGTCGAGACGAGCGGCGCGGTGCCGCCGGGAATGTAGATGCCGACGCGCTGGAACGGATCAAACTTTTCGCCGACTGATGCGCCGTGGGAATTTTTCGTCTGCCAGTTTTTGCGGAGAGATTTTTTGGCAAATGCAACGATGTTCTTTTCCGCTTCCGCCACCGCCGCGCGAAGTGACTCATCCGCCTTGAGCGACGCGGCCATGAGTTCCGCCTGCGTCACGGCCAGTTGATCGGCGGAAAGTTTTGCGCCGTCGAATTTTTCCGTGAAGTCCAGCACCGCATCATCGCCGCGCACAAAAACGTCGTGCAGAATTGCCTTGGTGCGCTGCTCGATCTCCGCGTCGAACAAGCTGGAGTCGGCGCTAACTTCGCGGAATTTGACGGAAAAATTCTTGTCGGTGTGGCGGACGATTTTCATTGGTAACAAGGTTAGGCAAAGCGCAAGGCAAAGTCAAAACGACGCGCTGCAATCTGGTAGGAGACGACGTAAGGAGACTCAAATTGCATGACGATTGTGGAAGAAGTTAAAGACTCGTCACCTCGTCTCCTACGATTCACAGATAATCTTTTCTTCGCGTCACATCCGTGTTTATCTGTGTCCATCTGTGGTTGAAAAAATTCGAAATCCCATCATCGCCGCGCTCGACGTGCCGTCGGCGGAACAGGCTTTGAAACTCGCGCAGCAAATCGCGCCTGTCGTCGGCGCGTTCAAGATCGGCAGCGAACTTTTCACAAGCGCCGGGCCGGACATTGTAAAAAAAATCCGCGCGACGGGCGCAGCGGTTTTTCTCGACCTGAAATTTCACGACATCCCGAACACCGTTGCCAAAGCCGTCGCCTCGGCCACGCGGTTCGATGTGCAGATGATCACGATTCACACGAGCGGCGGCGGCGAGATGATGCGCGCGGCGGAAAAATCCGCGCAGGACACGGCAAAATCACTCGGCCTGCCACCGCCGCTCGTCCTCGGCGTGACCGTGCTGACGAGCATTGACAGCAACGCACTGGCTGAAATCGGCTGTGACTCCAACGTCGGTCATCAAGTCGAACGGCTCGCATCGCTGGCGGTTAAGTCCGGATTGCGTGGATTGGTATGTTCACCGCTGGAAATCACCGACCTGCGGGAGATTCTTCCGGCGCACATTCAACTCGTGACGCCCGGCATACGCACCGGCGCGGAAAAAGCCGACGACCAGAAGCGCACACTCACGCCGCGTGAGGCCATTCAAGCCGGCGCAAGCTGGCTGGTGATTGGCCGGCCGATTTACGCGGCGGAAAATCCGCGCGCGGCGGCGGAGAAGATTTTAAGTTCGCTGGGCTAAAACAAATTTTAACAACCAAGAAACCAAGGAACAAAGATTGGCCCAGCTTCATTGCTTTGTTTCTTGGTTGTTAAAATTATGAAACACATCACTGTTGTCGCCATATTTCAAGCCAAGCCCGGCAAGGAAGCTGAATTGAAAAAAGCTTTGATCAGCCTCGTCGCGCCGACACGCAAAGAAACAGGCTGCATCAATTACGATTTGCACACGTCGCCCGAAGACCCGGCGAAATTTCTTTTTTACGAAAACTGGACGAGCAAGGCCGCGCTCGATGCCCATCTGCAAAACGATCACATCAAGGCGTTGCTGCCGCGCGTGGACGAACTGGCCGTCGGGTTTCCCGAAATCAAAATCTGGGAGAAAATCGGTTGAGACAGAATTTACAGAATGAACAAAATAACGGAAGCCGTCGGTTTCGATTCTGAAAATTCTGTCATTCTGTCCAAAAACTTTTACTCGATCACCTCTTGAACCAACGGCTTGACCGGCGGCCGGCGGGCGGAAATTTCAAACGCCGTTTTCAGCCGGGCAATCGCCGTTTTCGCCTGAACTGAATCGGCAGCGTGAACGCGGCAAAGTATTCCAGATTTTTCTACGCGCTCGCCGGGCTTGGCGAACTGATCAACGCCCACATCGTAGTTGATGACGGAATCTTTCATGAGCCGGCCACCGCCGAGATCGCGGATCACTTCGCCGATGATGCGCGCGTTGCATTTGGAAACATAGCCGGCTTTTTCCGGCTTCAATTCGACAACGGTTTTCGCAGTGGAATCCAGCGTGAGTTTTTGATTGAACGCTTTCAAGTCTGCGCCTTGGGCGACAATCATCTCGTCCCATTTCTGGCGCGGCTCGCCGGAGTTCAAACAATCTTCCGCCAGCTTGCGCGCAGTGGCGAGCGATTTTGACTTTTGGGTTTGGACGAGCAGATGCGCGGCGCAATCAAGGACAAGTTGGCGTAAATCAGCCGGGCCTTTGTTTTCAAGGCAATCAACGGATTCTTTTACTTCCAGCCAATTGCCGGCGGCGCGGCCAAGCGGCGTGTTCATGTCTGTCAAAATCGCACGCGTGTTGGTGCCGCATTGATTGCCAAGCGCGACCATTGCCTTCGCCAGCTTGCGCGCGTCGGTCTTGGTTTGCATGAACGCGG
>DMQW01000112.1:0-2793 GCA_003455565.1 Limisphaerales bacterium | reverse complement strand
GCAGCCGAATTTCACGTCGAGGATGAGCGCGTCCAGACTTTCCGCCATTTTTTTTGAAAGAATGGAAGCAACGATGAGCGGGATGCTCGGCACGGTGCCGCTGGCATCGCGGAGCGCGTAAATTTTTTTGTCGGCGGGAACCATTTTGTCGGTCTGGCCACAAATAACGCAGCCGGCTTTTTGAACCTGCGCGATGATTTTTTCGACAGACAGAAGCGTTTTGAAACCGGGGATGGAATCGAGTTTGTCGAGCGTGCCGCCGGTGATACCGAGGCCGCGACCGGAAATCATCGGCACGCGGAAGCCGAGGCACGCAAGCAGCGGCGCGAGCGGGAGCGAAATCTTGTCGCCGATGCCGCCGGTGGAATGTTTGTCCACGAGCGGGCGTTTGTCCTGGGGAAATTTCAGCACGTCGCCGGAATCGCGCATGGCGAGCGTGAGCGCGGTGGTTTCGGCAGTGTTCAGTCCGCGAAAATAAATGGCCATGAGCATCGCGGCCATTTGGTAGTCGGGAATTTCCCCGGCGGTGAATTCGCGGATGAAATTTTGAATCTGCTCCGGCGCGAGATTTTTTCCTTCGCGCTTTTGTTCGATTGAAGAAAGAAAATTCATTAAATCAATTTTCAGCAAAATTATCACGTTCGTTACTACGCGTATAGCTTTCTAGGTTTCAGGATTTCTGCGGATGATGATTTCCTTGCGTTTCCAATCAACGTTTTCCCAATTCACCCAGTGCGCCTCGGTATAAAGTCGCGTTCCACTGTCGGCCAGAAATTCAACGAGGTTTGCGGCCTTCGGACCCCAACTGCCTGACGGTTTGACAGGCGAAACCAAATTCTTAAATTGATCGCGTTCCGGCCGGTGCAATATTTTTTGGGAAATTTTGGCACGGGAAAGTCCGGCGGCGGGGTTTTCAATTTTTTCGCCGCCGCTTCAGTTGCGCGTTTGTCCAGACGGTTGTTCCCAAGCTCTCACGAATGAGCTTGCCCTTGATTTTTATTCGTGCAAAATATGTCCCGCTGCTGACGTATTGCAGCCAGTGCGGAACCCGTGGGAATGACCGCCATTTGCCGTCTTTAGAGAGGCGATTGGCGCTTTTTTTTCCCACTTTGACCGGGCAAATCAGTGTTCTGCATACTCATAGCGGTTGGGATCGCACGGAATACAATTTGCGGATACAATGATACAATAATGCAATAATGCACCGGTTGAAACAGCCGTCAAGTGCTTGATTTTATTAGTTTTGGTAGGTTATCCAAGTGGCTAAAGGGTGCAGACTGTAAATCTGTCGGCTAACGCCTTCAATGGTTCGAATCCATTACCTACCACCACTCTTTCTTTGCAAGGGAAACAGGGGTTTTGTTCAAATATATTAATGGTTTTTCCCGTATCTCTGTTTTTGAATCTCTGCGTTTTGGTGCTTTTGGTGTCTCTTGCGTTCCTTTCCATTAAGCCCTCAAAAGTCATACAATGATTTTGCGGCAATGCGCCAAGCACACGCATAATGCGCGTCCAGCGGAATCCAGCGCGCGGCAACCGACATCGTTGCGCGTGTCCGGCAACAAAGAGTTTCCTTTTGTGTCGAGCCTGGCCATAAGCATTACGCTTTATGAAGTGTCTGTTCTGGGTCTTTCTACAGTTCTGAATTGGTTTGTGCTAAAATTAAAACGCTGATAAAACTGCAGCTACAGTTTCCCTTGCCGAACGTTTTCCTTTTTGTCTTCCAATTCCGATTGGATTTTTTTGCGCTCGTTGATCAACTGCTGCTGGAGCGTTTCAACTTTTTCCAAATCTCCCGCCGCCGTCGCGCCGGCAATTTCACCTTGCAACGCGATTTCGCGGCCGGCGATTTTGGCGGTGTATCTGGCATCCAGTTCAGCGAGCTGTTTCTTTTGGGTGGCGGTGAGCTTGACGGCGGGCGCGGTTTTATTCAGCCGTTCCATCGCCAGTTCGTAGGAGGATTTCATGGGGAATTTTTAGTTTTTAATTTTGAGGTGGAGTCGGCGCGGGGGGCGTCATCAACTTTTTTTTCTTCCACGGTTGTTCGGGAAATTTATCGGGCATCCGAATGACTTTGACCGCCGGTGGCTTCGCTTTGGCCATTTGCAATTCCGGATCGCTCCCGGTTTTTTCGGCGGACGGGCCGGACTGGGCGGCGGCGTTTTCCGCGCGCCAGCCGGCGATGCGCGCCTGCAAGCCGTGCTGCTCGGCCGTCACTTTGTCGCCAGACTTCATGTAAAACAGCGAAAGGTTCGTGTGGACGAGTTGTTCCTTCGGCCGCAATTTTTCGGCTTGGTGACCTTCGGTAATCGCCGACGCCAAGTCGCCGGTGCGATAATACGCCATGCCCAGCGCGAGCTGCGCGTCGAAATTTTGCGGGTCAACGGCGAGAACACTTTTTAATTTCGCAATCGCCCGGTCGAATTCGCCCCGGCTGAAATCAAACATCGCGTCGTCGTATTGCTCTTGAAAATTCATGGGCAAGCAAACCCTACCTCACGCGCACACCCCGGCGCAAGCATGGCGGAAACCAGCCGATGATGACGCTGATACTGGGCCGGGCTTTAATCAGCAGTTCTAATCATTAACTTTCGCACCGCAGGCCAGCTTTTTCAACTTCTCATAAAGCACTAATAATTATAATGATATACTTTGCATTAGAAATTGACACGTTCGCCTTGGGTGGCTTAACTTATTAAAGCAACGGTGTCGCACTGATTCGTTTTCAGTCGTCAAAAATCCCCTTTGCAAACCAGTTAATCTTTTAATTCGAGGTTCCATGAGTGATACAAT
>DMQW01000078.1:19595-29228 GCA_003455565.1 Limisphaerales bacterium | reverse complement strand
TATCCGCCCGCATTAATTCACTTCACCTTCACGCGAAACTCGCTCGCATCCGCCATCTTGGCGAGGTCGCCTTGGTAAAATTCTTCGCGGTAGGCGTCGGTTTCGAGCAGATGCTGGCGCAGTTCGCCTTTGTCACGCTTGATGATGAATTTGAGTTCGGCCAGGTCGTCCGACCAGCGGAAGCCGTTGAAAAATTCCGCGCCGGCAAACTGCGTCTTGTAGAGCGCGGACGCCGAGTAGCAGGTGCCGAGGTAGAGCTGTTTGCAGCCGCGCCCGGCAAACAGCGCCGCCGCCGAGGTCATCATGAACATGCCGAGGTTGCGCGCGTAGTAGTTCAGGTCGTAAAACGCGTAGTAGTAAAACGCGAGCGCCTTGCCTTCCAGATACAACGTGGCCACGCCGATCTCACCGCCCTTTTCCGCGTCGGTGAACACGAGCAGGTGCGAGATGATGGGCGCGGCAAATAACGCGTCCAGCCGCTCGAACGTCATCACGTCCTTGCCGAATTTGATGTCGGCGTAGGTCTTGAAAAACTGGCGGCGTTCCGGCGTGTAATCAAATTTCGCGCGCGGCACGAGTTCCACGTTGATGCCGCCGCCCTTGCGCAAAATGCGGCGGTTTTCCGACGACGGCTTGAACTTGGCGAGGTTCACACGCACCTGGCGGCAGAGATAAAAGCGATCTAAATTTCGCGACGACGGCAGGAAGCCGGCGTTGAAAATGTCCGCCGGCGTCTCGCCCGCTTCCGGCACAGCCCAGATCGCGTAGGGAAACTGGTAGTTGTCGTAATCGGACTTTTGTTCGGAGAAAAGGAGTTTCATTTGGATTTGCATCCCAAACTTCGCCGCACTTCCGCGCGCAACGAGCGGCAATGTTTCAAGGCAAGTTTTGCCTGACGCAACGTCGCAGAGTGTCCGGGATAACGAAAGTCCACCGCAAAATCCGTCATGGCATCCACGATGTCTGCGTAAGCCGACCACAAAGGCTCGACTTGCGTGCAGAGCTTGAGAAGTTGCAACAAATCATGACTGCGGGGAAATGGAATGTCCGATTCCACCAACCTTGCTTTAAGATATTTTTCAACGCATTGCTGGCAGAAAAAACACGCCGCATCGGGGACAATTTCTTTGCGCCGCCGCAAAATTTGCGTGGCTACCTTGAAATCGTTCTCCGCTTTTTCGGCCCATTCACGCGTCAGCAGCTTCATACATGACCTTGCCTTTTTCCACGATTTCACGCATGAAACAATCGCCCCAACGCAGCCGTTTGGTTACATCCGCAGGCGTCCGCACCAGCAGGTCCATTGGAAAATTTCGATCCACCGCGTGCCGAATGCGCAATGACATCCGCTCGCCGCGATAACGCGTGCGGTTCATGACAACGAGCAAATCCACGTCCGAATCTTCCGTGGGTTTCCCGTAGGCATACGAGCCGAACAAAATAATTTTGCGCGGGCGAAATTGCTTCGCCACCGCGTTGCAAAAGATTTTTATTTTGGCTCGTTCAACCATGATTTCAGCGTAGCTCCGCAGCTTCAAATTGGCGAGCGGCTTTTTGTCCGCCATCCACCGATTTTCTTCGCAAGCGCAGCCGCCAGCTCGTCAGCACTTCGTAGCTCACGGAGTTTTTCAATTTCGCGATGTCGTGGACGGTGATTTCTTCGCCGCCTTGTCGGCCCATGATGACGGCCTCGTCCCACATTTGCGCTTCGGGAATGTCCGTGATGTCCACCATCAGCGCGTCCATCGCAATGCCGCCGATGAGCGGCGCACGCTTGCCGTGGATGAGCGTGCCGCCCTGATTTCGCACGCGCGGAAAACCGTCGCCGTAACCGATGGGCAGCACCGCGATGCGCCGTTCGCCCGGCGCGGTGTAGCGCATTCCGTAGCCGACGACTTCGCCGGGCTTCAATTTTTGGATCGCCGCGATGCGCGCCTTCACCGACATGACGGGTTCAATTCCGGGAATCCGCCGGCAAACGCTCGACGGAAAAACGCCATACATCAAAATGCCCACGCGAACCATGTCGAGATGCGCGTGCGGCAGATCGAGAAAACCGCCGCTGTTGCAGGCGTGCCGCAGCTTCACGGAAATTTTCCGTTGCTCCAGCGCACGCAGCACTTCGCTGAAGCGCGCGAACTGAAGATTCGCAAACGTCTTGTCTGTTTCATCCGATTGCGAGAAATGCGTCATCACGCCTTCGAGCCGCAACGATTTCTCGGCGACAATTTGTTCGATGAGCGGCAACGCCTCGTCCCAGCGCACGCCGTAACGGCTCATGCCCGTGTGAATTTTGACGTGGACTGGAACCTGTTTGCCGAAGCGCGCCGCGATTTTGGCGAGCGCGCGGACGTTGTGCGGTTCGTTCACGCAAACCGTGAGATTGTGTGCCACGCACCATTCGAGTTCCGTTTCCCGCCGTTCGCCGAGCAGCAGCAACGGCGCGGTGATGCCCGCATCGCGCAACGTCATCGCCTCTTCGAGCGTGCTCAAGCCGAAGCCCCACGCGCCTTCCTCGATGGCGATGCGCGCCACGTCGAGCGCGCCGTGGCCGTAAGCCTCGTCCTTCACGACCGCGAGCCATTTCATGTCGCGCGGCAGATCGCGGCGGATGAGTTGCAAGTTGCGGCGCAGCTTGCCGAGGTCAAGCTCGATCCACGCCGGCCGTTGCGGAAAATTCTCAAAATGCAACTTCATTAAAGCACAGAAAAGCTAAACCACAAACGGTAGGAATAACACAAAAATTCGGCATGGAAAACAGCTTGTGCTGACCGGTGAATGATTTAGTGTCGCGCAGATGGATTTGTCCAATGGTTCTTCCGGTCTGGTGGAATCACGCAAACATTTCGCCGTCTGGCTGGCGGCGCTGTTTGTGGCGATTCTCGGTGCCAAACTCCGGCTCATTCAGATTTACGCAACGAACATTCCCTACTGGGACCAATGGGACGAGGCGCGCATGCTGTTCAAGCCGTGGCTGGAGGGGCATCTGACGTGGAGCGCGTGGGTCGCACCGCACAATGAGCACCGAATTTTTTTCACGCGCGCGCTGGACTGGTTGGAGGTATGGCTGAATGGCCAGTGGGATCCACGCCTGCAAATGGTTGTCAACGCCTTCATCCATGCGGGCTTCGCCGTGGGATTGGCGGCGACCATCTGGTATTTCACCGGCAAAAAAAAACGGCGGCCTTGTCTGTTCTTTGCTCGCACCGTTTTTCATGCTTCCGTTCGCGGCGGAAAACACCCTGCATGGCTTTCAGTCTGCGATGTATTTTCTTGAAACCTTTTCGCTTGCGGCCATGCTGGGGCTTGCCTTTTGCCGTCCGGGAAGCATTGGTTGGCTGGCCGGATTGCTTGCCGCCGTGCTGGCCATTTTCACCATGGGTTCCGGATTTCTCGCGGCCGTGGCAGTTGCGAGCTTTTCAATTTTTCGATGTTTGAAACAGCAAAACATTACACGCGGCGATATGATCACCATTGTTGCCGCACTGGCGGTTGCCTGCCTGGGGCTTTGGCTGGGAACCGCAGTGGAATTTCAGGCGAAATCGGCTGGCACATTTCTATGGATGCTCGTGGGTAATCTGGCCTGGCCATTCGGGTCGTTGCCGCTGGCCTGCCTGCCGTTGATCATTCTGGCTTTTGAATATTTTCGCGGTGGAGTCAAAGAAGTCCGCGCGGCGGAATTTGCGTTTCTGTTAATCGCTTGGGGAGGCCTACAGGCGACGGCGCTTGCGTTTGGACGCCCGAATTACTCTTACAGCAGTCGCTACCTGGATACATTGTGCATCATTCCCATCGCCGCTTTTGTCGGACTGCTGGCACAGCGCGAAGACACCGTTTTACGCCGGCTGATGTTTGCAATCTGGGTGACGGCCATTGGTTTCGGCCTTTGGCAGGCTACACGATCAACGGTGGAAATTTATCTTCCCTGGAGCCGCATGTGCGAACTGCGGCAATCCCAGAATGTGCGCGCATTTGAACTAACCGATGCCCCATTTTTCTTGAAAGGCCAAACCCGATGGGCGGTGCCATATTGGAATCCAGAGGGGCTGATGGACTTGCTTCACGACAAAAAAATTCTCTCCATTATGCCGCCGGATTGTCGCCGGCCTTTGAAACTTGAACCAGATTCATCATCGGACAGCGGCTTTGTCTGTGATGGTTATGCGCCGGAAGACCCAAAGCAGCCATTCACGATAACATGGGGAAGTTTCACAACCAATGGCCTCATGGCGACCGGCCGATTTGTCAGCCGGCCTTTACAATCACATTTTCCTCGGCTGCTTTTACCGGTCTGCTGCGGCGAAGACTTGAACGGTCTTCACTTAGAAGTGGTGGATGCCACCGGACAGAAAAAGGAGTTGCATCCTCATATTACCGGCCGCTGGCATGATCTCGTCATCGACACGCCACCCCGTCCATTCCGGCTGCAAGTAACCGATACGAATCCTCATTCTTGGATTGCCATCGGCGCTCCCAAGGAAGCTGGAATTTTTTCAGTCGCCGCCCTCCAGCTTGCAAACCAATCAATGTTCATCCTGCTGGCCGGTCTTGGCGGATTCATTGTTCTGGCTGGGCAAAAATTATTGCGCCGCCGCGGTGGCACAACGGAATGGTTGATCGTTATCACCGGCTTGGCGGTTAGTCTCGGCGTCTGGCACACGCGGGAAATCAATGCGGCCGCCATAACAAGCAAGCTCGAAAAAGTTTGGGCTGCGCACGAGGCCAGTGCCGGCAGGACATATGAGGCGGAACGGGCGTTACAGGAAGCGCTTTGGGCACGGCCAGATGATCAAGAAGCTCATGCGGCGTTAGCGGTGCTCGTGTCCGGCAAGACAAACTCACCCCAGACCGGAGGCGGAAAATGGCCGTTAACTACCGCCCCGCAGTAAAACTCGGCCGGGATTTTCAGCAACGGCAAGCGTCGTTTAAATCGTGCCCGGCGGCCACAGGCTTTGGCCAACATCCGTGCGGAAATAACTGCCGACGACGCGGATTTTGCGGATGTTCGCGTAAGCCTTCGCAATCGCCGCATCCAGTTTCGGCGCGAGCGCGATCACGTCCGCGATGCGATGGCCGGTGGCTGAAAGTTTTCCGTCCGTGCCGCGTGCGACTTCGTTCCACCACACGTCGCAATCGAATTTGCCGGCCACTTCCAGCGGCAACTGCGGCCCACGCACCTGCGTGAACGGATAGCCGTAACCCGCCAGCGTGAGCGAACAGCCGAAGTTCAGTTTGTCATTGAATTCCAATTTCAGATTTTCATTCCGCGCCGTTCGCAAAACAATTTCCGTCGGGTTTTTTAACATCCGCAAGATCATCGGGCCGGACGTGACGCCGATGCGGATGTTGTATTCAATGACGTGCCATTTGCCATCGCGCCTGATGGCGGTGACTTGCAGCGGGCCGTTGAATTTTGATTCGCGCAGCCACGGCAGCAGCGGGTGAATCAATTCACGCGCCAGACCGTATTTGTCGTTCTCATCCCGCTCGACGAGTCCGCCGAGCGGCGCGCCGGCGACGATGCCCATGTTCCCGTTGAAGGCGTATTTGTATTCCTGGTTCGTGACGAGCGAATGAATCTCGCCGCCGCTCACGAGCGCGATGTGCCCGGCCTCGGCGCGACCAAGATATTCCTGCAAAAAAACGCCCTCGGCGTAATTCACCTGCCGCAGCCACGCGCGCGTGTCCGCGACCGTCTCGCACAAAATCGTGTGGATCGGACTCGTCGGCGAGCAAAGCGGATTCTTGATGACGAACGGCTGCGGATTTTTGGCGAGAATTTTTTCCGCCTCAATGCGGTTCGAGGCAACGAACGACTTCGGAAACGGAATCTTGAATTTCGCGCACAGCGCGCGCGCAAAATCGCGTTCGCGCTCAATGCGCATCGCTTCGCCCGTGGGACTGAAAATACCGACGCCGGATTGAATCAAATCCTCCGCCCACGGTTGCATCGCCCAGTCAATGGACTGCGGTATGACGACATCTATTTTCTTTTCGCGAATCAGCGGAACCGGACTCGGAAACGCACTGTTCAAAAAAGTCTCCCCGACGAGCGTTGGCGGAAAATGTCCGTAATTGCGCGTGAGATACGTCGAGACGTTCGCGCCTGCGTCCGCGAGCGCCGTGCCGATGCTGTGCGCGAACGAGCCGACACCCAGCACCATGAATGCGGGGCCGGGTTGCGGTCTGGAATTTTTTTTCGCCAGGCGTAGTTTCAGGCGCTTATGTTTTACCAACCGCGCGCCGGGCGCAAATGCAAACGGATTCAAGGTCGTGAAATTTGTAGCAGTGCGACGTGAGTCCGCTCATTTCTTCGGCGGGGAGAAAGTTTGAGCCGACTCACGTCGAGTTGTTACGCGAATGAATCTGGCGCCGGCTCACGCGCAGGCCGGTTTTTTGTTTCGCGTTGGCAAAGGAGAGAATTCCCTTCTCCGCCGTGACGCCGGCGAACGGGTCGTTGGTGATGAGCAGATTTCCGTCCACGTCCAGAAAGTCCGCGAGTTCCGCCAGATGCGCGGCGGCGCTGATGGCCACGCTGGTTTCAATCATGCAGCCGATCATGGTTTTCAGCCCGGCACGGCGCGCGGCCAGCAAGGTTTCGTGCGCCCTGCTCACGCCGCCGGTCTTGATGAGCTTGACGTTGACGCCGTGAAAACCTTCGGCGCAGCGCTCGATGTCCGTGACGGTGTGGCACGATTCGTCGGCGAACAGCAGCAGCGGCGAACGCGCTTTCAGCCATGCCAAATCCTTTGTGCTGACGTCGCGCGGCAGCGGTTGCTCGACAAACTGGATGCGGCCATCGCGCGCGAGCCATTCGAGATGGCGGAGCGCTTCTTCCTTCGTTTTCCAACCTTCGTTGGCGTCCACGCGCACGGGTTTTTCCGGCGCAACGGAGCGGAGCGCGGCGAAATTTTCCGGGTCGCACGGATCGCCAACCTTGAGTTTCAGCACGGGAAAATTTGCGGCGGCCAGAACTTTTTCACGGATGATTTCCGGCGCGTCAAGGCCGATGCTGAACGAGGTGACGTGCTGATTTTCGTGGAAGCCGAGGCCGAGAAAATCGTGGAGTGGCCGACCCGCGCGCCGGGCCGCGCCGTCGAGCAGCGCGAGGTTCAATGCGCATCTGGCGGCGACCGGAACGGACGGCAGCGATGCCAAAAACGCCAGGCTGCCGGGCACGTTGTTGAAAGAAAATTTGCCCGCGTCCAACCGGCGGCAAAATTCCGCAACGTCTGCCGCCGGTTCGCCGAACAAGATTGAAGGCGCGGCTTCGCCCAGACCGATGAAGCCGTCGGCGTCGGTGAGTTCGACAATGACGGGGTGATGCGGTGCGGAACCGGTGGTGCTGGCGATTTTCCACGGACTGGCTGGGTGCAGTTCGCAAAGACGGGCGTTCAGTTTCACGCGGTGGATTGAATTAAAGTTTTGGCCGCTTGGCAACAGGACTGAATTCGCGCTGTCCTCGGAAGGTGGTTCATCGGGAAGTTTCAGAATGATGTGAAAAAGAAATTGAACCGGTGGCCGGATCGTGTATGACAAGCAGATGAAATCAATCCCTCGCCGCGAATTTCTTCAACTCACCGCCACCGGTATCGCCGGCACGGCGCTTGGCCTGGCCGGTTGCGCCACGGAAAAATCCAGCCGCCGCCAAAAAATTCCGGTCGGCCTCCAGCTTTATTCGTTACGCGCCGAGTGCAAAACTGATTTTCCCGGCATGATTGAAGCCGTTGCCAGGATTGGTTACAAAGGTGTGGAGTTCGCCGGTTACTGGGGTCGCTCGGCCAAGGAAGTTCGCAAGATGATTGATGATAACGGCCTCGTCACTTGCGGCACGCACACGCAATTCGCCGATCTCCAGCCAGACAAGATTGATGCGACCATTGAGTTCAACCAGCTCATCGGGAACAAATTTATTATTTGTCCGTCGCTGACTGGAAAGACGCGCGCAGACTGGCTGGCTCACGCAAAAATGTTTAACGACCTCGCTGACAAATTAAAACCGCTTGGCTTGTGGACCGGCTACCACGCGCACCAGCATGATTTTCAATTCATCGAAGGCGAAACGGCCTGGGACATTTTCTTCGGCAACACCAGGCTGGAAGTCATCATGCAGCTCGACACCAGCAACTGCCGCGAGGGCGGGGTTGATCCGGTGGTCGTGCTGAACAAGTATCCTGGCCGCGTCCGCACCATTCATATCAAACCCTACGGCGGCGGCCCGGAAGCGGTCATCGGCGAGGACAAAATCAACTGGCCCGGCGTGTTTGAATTTTGCGAACACCGTGGCAACACGCAGTGGTATGTCGTCGAACACGAAACCAGCAAGACGCCGCTGGCCACGGTCAGGCGCACGTTTGAAGTGCTGAAAACGCTCGGCAAGGTTTGAGTCCGCTTTGCGTTGGCATTTTTTGCGGGGCGACGCTATGTTTTCGCACCGGTGTCCCACCCAGTTGTTCCATTGCCGCTGCGCCGCTTCGTGTTCATCGGAGTCGCGGCGGGTATTTTCTTTTGCATCATTCGAGCGTCGGTTGCGGCCGTGCCGGAATATCTGGTGGATGGCTGGGGCACGGAAGATAAACTGCCCAGCAGCACGGTCACGGCCATCGCGCAGACGCCGGACGGTTATCTTTGGGTCGGCACTTACGACGGGCTGGCGCGGTTCGATGGCGTGCGGTTTGTCACCTTTGATTCGGCGAACACGCCGGAGTTGAGCCAGCCGCGCATCCAGGGACTTTTTCTCGATGTCCAAGGCGCGCTGTGGATCAATACGTTTCGCGGCGGGCTGACTTCATACCGCGCTGGAATTTTCCGGGAGGAACTGCCGGATCAACCCACGTTTGATCTGCACACCACGCTGGTTTCTTCCACGTCCAATCTGGTCGTGTTCGTGACGCAGTTTGGTGAAGTGCTGTCGCGCGATCCGGCCCAAACCGGGGTCGCGTGGAACGTGGTGGCGCCGCCGGACGCGCAGCCGATTTTTCAATGCGCGGATGCCGATGGCAAATTGTGGTTTCTGACGCGGGACGGACATATTTTACAATTCGCGGCGGGCCAATTCAAAGTGTTGCCGGAGGATGGCGGGCTGGCGGGCAGCCAGATTTATACGCTGGTGGCGGATGCGCGTGGAAAAGTCTGGGCGGGCGCGGAAAATGAAATTGCGCGCTGGGATGGACGGCAGTTTGAAACGATGACGCCGACGAACGGCGCGGCGGACGTGCAGCCGCAACTTTTGTTTCCAACCAGGGCGGGCGCGCTGTGGGTGTTGGATGGCAACCGCCTCCGCAAAATGGTGGGACGCGAATGGGTGGCGGAGGCCGTCCAATGGCGCGGGCTGCTGGGGCCGGCGTCGGGTCGCGCGATGGGCGCGCATGAGGATCGCGACGGCGGACTGTGGTTCAACCACTATGGCAACGGCCTTTTTCATATCACGCCGGACGGACATTTCCAGCGGTTGACGACCCAGGATAATCTGCCCGGCGACCGCGTGGGGGCGTGGTTTCAAAGCGATGATGGCGGCATCTGGGCGGGCGTGGATCATGGCGGGCTGGCGCGGCTGCGCGACCGGCGTTTCCATACCATCGGCGTGGCGGAAGGTTTGCCGGCGCGGACGGCGCTATCGGTCTGCGAAGATAC
>DMQW01000078.1:13954-19362 GCA_003455565.1 Limisphaerales bacterium | reverse complement strand
CCCGGCGGCGGCGCGTGGTTGAGCGCGGCGGAAGGCGAAGATCTGTATCAATTTTCCGACGGCCAGGTGCGGCGCGTGTCCTGGGATGTGCATGGCATCAAATGTATTTTGACCGACCACGCCGGCCGGGTGTGGATTGGCACCAAGTCGGGCATCGCGCAGTGGGCGGGCGACCAGCGGTGGTTGCTGGGCACGAACAACGCCACGTCCACGCCCTCCGTCCGCGCGTTGGTGGAAACGCCGGCGGGAGTCGTCTGGGCGGGCGCGGATGACGGCACGCTTTATCGCTGTGCGCCGGATCAATTGACGGCGTTTCGCCCGTCGGACGCGCTGGCGAAACAGCCGGTTTATTCTTTGGCGGCGGATGCCGACGGCACGCTTTGGGCGGGGACTTTTCGCGGCGGATTGCTGCGGTTCAAGAACGGAGTGTTCACCCGGCTCACGGCCAGGCAGGGATTGCCGGTGGATGTCATCAGCCAGATTCTTGATGACCAGCACGGCCGGCTCTGGCTGGGGACGCATCAGGGAATTTACTGTGTGGCCAAGTCCGCGCTGAATGCCTGCGCGGACGGACGGACCAACAAACTGGATTACATCATCTACGGACGGCAGGACGGGTTGCCGGCCTTGGAATGTTCCGACGGCTACCAGCCGGCGTGCTGGCGTGGTGCCGATGGGCGGCTCTGGTTCACGACCGTCAACGGCGTGGTGTGGGTGAACCCGGATGAATTGACGGCCAGCTCGTCGCCGGCGCAGGTGGTCATTGAAGAACTGCTCGTGGATGGCGGGCCGGTGGCGTTGCGCGGCGGAAAAATCATCGTGCCGCCGGGGCACGGGCAGTTTGATTTCCGTTTCACCGCGTTGAATTTCGAGGCGGGCGACAAGGCGCGGTTTCGCTACCGGCTGGACGGACTGGACACGGACTGGGTGGAAGCCGACACCTTGCGAACGGCTCAATACCGGCATTTGCCGCCGCGCACCTACCGCTTCCGCGTCATCGCCTGCAATGGCGAGGGGGTCTGGAACGAAACCGGCGCGGCGGTCGAGTTTGAAGTGCAGCCATTTTTTTACCAGACGTGGTGGTTCAAAATTCTTGCCGGGGTGATCATCATCGGCGGCATTTCGTTCGGCGTGCGGCGCGCCGCCACGCGGAAATACCGCCGCAAACTCGCGCTTTTGCAACAGCAGCACGCCATCGAACGCGACCGCGCCCGCATCGCGAAAGATATTCACGACGACGTGGGCGCGGGTCTGACGCAGATCACCTTGCTGACCGAACTGGCGCGGCGCGATCCCGAACAGACCGGAGCCAACCTGGGCCGCATTTCCGATTCGGCGCGGAAACTGACCAAGGCCATGGATGAAATCGTCTGGGCGGTGGATCCGCAACACGACACCTTTGACGGCCTGTTCGATTACATCTCGGCCTACGCGGAAGATTTTTTGCGCGTGGCGGGAATCCGTTGCCGCATGGACCTGCCCTCGCCGTTGCCGACGGCGCGGGTGGACGCGGAGCTGCGCTACAATTTATTTCTGGCGTTGAAGGAGACGCTCAACAACATCGTCAAACACGCGAAGGCCACCGAAGTCTGGCTGCGTTTGCGCATTGAACCGAAGTCATTCACCTTGATCATCGAGGACAACGGTCAAGGTCTGCCGGGCGTGGCCGGCCAGCGCGAGTTGAACCTGGGCAAGGACCGGCTCACCTCCGGCTCCGGGCTGGTCAATCTGCAGAAACGGCTCGCGGCGGTCGGCGGCCATTGCAAAATTTACAGCCGCGCCGGGCAGGGAACGCGGGTGGAAATGTCCGTGACCATCAATCACGCCGTATCGCCAGTTGTGGCGATTGGCCGGGATGACAATGCCGGCTAGATTGAGGCGATGACACCTTTGGCCTGTAGCAATGGCTTTGCCGAAGTCTTGGATTCCGTCCCAAAATAATTTTTACATTCGCATGAGCATTTCCGTTTCCATTGTTGAAGACGACGCGCAGGTGCGGGCGAGCCTCGTCAAGTTGATTGACAGTTCGCCGGGCTTTCGTTGCGTGAGCAATCATGCCAGCGCGGAAAATGCGTTGCTGGAAATTCCCAAGGTCAAATCCCAGGTCGTGCTCATGGACATCAACCTGCCCGGCATCAACGGCGTGGAATGTGTGCGCCGGCTCAAACCGCAAATGCCCGGCACCCAGGTCATCATGCTGACCGTGTATCAAAACACCGAACATATTTTTAATGCGCTGGCGGCGGGCGCCACCGGTTACCTGCTCAAGCAGACGCCGCCGGCGGAATTGCTCGCCGCCATCCGCGAAGTCCACGGCGGCGGCTCCCCGATGAGCAGCCACATTGCGCGCAAGATTGTGCAGTCGTTCCAGCAGTCCGCGTCCGCCTCCGCCGAGGCGCAGAGCCTTTCGCCGCGCGAGGCGGAAGTGCTCGACCTGCTGGCCAAGGGTTTTCTTTACAAGGAGATTGCCGACTCGATGAAGGTGACCTACGCCACCGTGCATACGCACATCCGCCACATCTATGAGAAGCTCCATGTGCGTTCCCGCACCGAGGCCGTGGCCAAACACCTCGGCCAGCCGCGTTCCCGGCGTGAATCCCCGGTCGCCTCTTGAACCGCCAATCACTATCACCAGAACTGGCGATGGCAATAATTCGAGAATGTGATAGTATTGATTCAATGCCAGTTTTGCCAATCCCAGAATGTCATAGAATGTCATAAACGCCGTATTGTCATTTCAAACCTCAACCACCAAATCAGCTAGAAATTAATATGAAACCACATGCAATCTTGAGAAGCGTAGGTCTGACAGCAGCCTTCGCATTGTCGGTGCTTGCCCCAAAGGCCCACGCCACCGACGGCACCTGGACCAACCAGGTGAGCGGCAGTTGGAGCGCCGCCAACAACTGGCTCAACGGCGCGATTGCCGGCGGGTCCGGCAGCACGGCCTATTTCAACACCATTGACGTGCCGACCAACGGCGGCGGAATTACGGTGACGGTGGACTATTCGGATGGCGTCAACTTTTTCGCCGTCACCAATGCAAATTTATTTTTCGGCGACACGGTGACGACCAACGGCGTGGCGAACTGGACTTTGACCGAAGGCGGCGCCGGCATCACGTTGGACAGCACGACGACTTCAAATTCGATTATTGATGTGAACTTGGCCCAAGGCGCGAGCAACAACCTCGTGACCGGCTGGGGCACGCTCACCATGTCAGCGGGCCTGCACGGCACCAACACCTTGGTCAAAAGCGGTCCGAGTCCCTTGATTCTAACGCTGGCCAATGATTATACCGGCGGCACGATCATCAGCAACGGCATGATCGAACTCGGCAACGGCCTGAACGGCTCGGCGCTGAATCAAGGGCCGATCATTTTCAACGGCGGCGCCCTGCGCATGTCCCGCGCCGCAATTCCCGGGAGCAAGCCGGGGTCGAGCACCTCGGATACCGGGTATCCCTACGCCATCGTTGTTCCTGACGGACAGAGCGGCACGCTTTACTTGACGCCGTATGCGCTCCCGACTTTGAGCGGCACGGTGAGCGGCGGCGGCACCCTCAACATGGTGGTGGATTACGTCCGCGATGAACTGCGGAATGACTGGTCGGGCTTCACGGGCAACCTCGTAGTCTCGGCCAGCATCCGCGGAAACAGCGACTTCCGCATCGGTTCGGGATTCAACCCCAACAGCTTTGCCACCACGCATTTGATTTTCACCAACGATCCCTTCGCGTCCAGCACCGTGTTCATGTATAACTGCGGACTGAATGCCCCGGCCAACAATCTTCCCATCGGCGAACTGTCTGCCACGGTGCCGGGAATTGTGAGCATCATTTCCGGCAATACCACCACCGGCACGAAGAATTCCGCGCCGATGATTCTCACGGTTGGCGGATTAAACACCGACTCGGAGTTCAGCGGCAATTTCCCCGCTGGCGCGGGCAGCATCGGCATTGTCAAGGTCGGCACGGGCACCTGGACGCTCGACGGTCCGACGGTGGAATACACCGGCATGACCGTCGTCAGCAACGGCGTGCTACAGATCGGCAAGGGCACCGCCGGGAAGCTCGGCCGCAGCGCCGTGGTAACCAATAATGCCACGCTCGCTTTTGGACGCTCCGACACCTTGAGCGTCACCAACGTCATTGACGGCCCCGGCATCGTTGAACAGGTCGGCACCGGCACTTTGATTCTCGCGCCTTCGGCTGGTGCCAACACTTACGCTGGCAAGACGGTTGTAAAGAGCGGTTCGCTTGCCGTGGCCAGTCTTTCCGCCTTGGGCACCAGTCCCGCCAGCTTCACAGCCGACCAGTTGACGCTGGACGGCGGGTCGTTGCAAGCCGCAAGCAGCTTGGTGTATAATGATCCCAACCGTGGTATCACGCTCGGCGTGGCCGGCGGCGGGCTGGGCGCGGATACCGGCACCACCCTCTCGGTGGTAAGCGTCATCGGTGGCGCCGGCAATTTGACAATCAGCGACGCTGGTATCGTGTCACTGCAAGGTGCCAACAATTACACCGGCAAAACCATTTTGAACAGCGGCACACTGGCGTTGGCGCTGGAGGCACCCTTGGGCACCGCACCGGCTTCCGCAACTCCAGATCAATTGACGCTCAACGGCGGCACGCTGGAGTCCACCGCCACGTTTGCGATTAGCGCCGCCAACCGTGGCGTTACTGTTGCCAGCGCGGGCGGCACAATTTCCCCGGATGCCACGACGACACTGACGATTTCAGAACCCATCGCCGGTCCGGGCACGCTGACCAAAGCTGGCGCGGGCACGCTGACGATCAATGGGGCCGATACCTCTACTGGCGGCACCGTGATCAGCCAAGGCACGCTCACGCTCGGCCCCAGCGGCACCATCTCCGGTTCGCCGACGATTTCGGTGGCGGGAAACGTGACGTTTGATGTTTCCGCCAGCAGTTTCTCGTTGGGCACCGGGCAAACGCTAACCGGCAACGGCTCGATCGTCGGCAATCTTGGCGCGGGCAGTGGCAGCACGATCAGTGCCGGCGACAGCATTGGCAAACTGACGTTCAATGGCGATCTTACTCTGGCCGGCGCGACGAACCTCGTGGAAATCTCCAGCACAACCAACGACATGCTCAACGTTACCGGCCACCTGACTTTGACCGGCGTGACCACGATCCAACTCGCGCTGCTCGAGTCGCTGCCAAACGGAACCTACCCGCTCATTAAATACGGAACCCTGACCGGCACGGCGGCGAATTTGGTGCTGCAAGGCTTCCCACTCTCCCGCCGGACCGCCACGCTGGTGGTTGACAGTGGCAACAACAGCATTGACCTGTCCATCAGCGGCACCGCCGGCAATTTGGTTTGGACCGGCGGCCTTAATGGAAATGCCTGGGACGTGAACTCCTCAATGAATTGGCTCAACGG
>DMQW01000078.1:3741-13607 GCA_003455565.1 Limisphaerales bacterium | reverse complement strand
TCCACCAACCCCGTCGTCAACCTCACCGCCACTCTCCAGCCAGGTGTCGTCACGGTGAACGCCGCGAGCGATTACACCTTTACCGGCACCGGCTCCCTCAGCGGTGCCGCGAGCCTCGTCAAATCCGGCTCGGACACACTCACGGTGCTGACGACCAATGATTTCATCGGCGGCACGACCATTTCAGCCGGAACGGTGCAAGTGGGCAATGGCACCGTCGGCGGCTCGCTCGGCACGGGCACCATCGCGGACAGCGCCGCTTTGAACTTTAACCTGCCGTCCACCATGAACGTGGACAACGCGATCAGCGGCACCGGTAGCGTGGCGGTCCAGGGCGGCACTGCAGTGTTGACGGCCGATAATTCCTACGGCGCCAGTTCGATCAGCAGCGGCGCGACGTTGCAGGCCGGCAACGGCGGTAGCTCCGGCTCGGTCGGCACGGGCGCGGTGACGGATAACGGCTCACTCGTTTACAATCGCACCGGCACCGTCACCAACTCCGGCTCGATCAGCGGCGGCGGCGGTCTGACAGTGCAAGGTGGCGGCACGGTCGTGCTCGCGGCCAACAACAGTTACAGCGGTGCCACCGTGGTAAATCCGGGCGTCCTCCAGGTCGGCGCAGGCGGCACTTCCGGCACGCTGGGATCCGCTGCGTCAGTCACCGTCAACAGCGGCGGCACGCTGGCGTTCGCGCGCATGGATCAGACAACCAACTCTATCGTCATCACCGGCACTGGCGCGCTGCGGCAGGAAGCTGGAAAGCTCGTCATGGTCAGCTCCAACAGTTATGGTGCCACGATGATTGACAGCGGCAGCACACTGCAAATCGCCAATGGCGACACGAACCTTGTCTATGCTGTCCTGACCACGAACATTGACAATGTCAACCTGATTACCAATGTCTTCACCAACTTCTTTGGCAGTGTCACGTTGGGAGCCGACACGATCACCGACAATGGTTCGCTGGTCGTCAACCAGGCCTTCAGTTCGACCTTGAGCAACACGATTGCCGGCAGCGGCAGCCTGGCGCAAATGGGGCCTGGCACGTTGACCCTGCTGCGCACGGCGGCCAACACCTATGCGGGTGGAACGACCATCAGCAACTCTTCGGTTATTCTGAATATTCCGGGCGGCCTTAGCGGCCAGGCGCAGGCGGATGCCGTCACGGGTGCCGATCAAGGTCTGGGCACCGGATCGGTGACGTTCTTCGGCACCAATTCCACACTGCAACTCGTCTGGGCCGATGTAACCGATCCGAATGCGGGTCTCAATCCGACCTTTGGCAACTCGATCGTGGTGCCCGCAGGTCAGACCGCCACGATTGAGACGCCCGGCCGTTACACGCTGGGCAGCACGGTCAGCGGTTCGGGCACACTGAACTTGGGCGTGCAACACGTTCGCGGAAATGTGACCGGCGTGTGGACCAACTTCTACGGCACGCTTAATGTGATCACGAACGATGTTAATACGAACAACCCGGCCTACGACTTCCGCTTTGCCAACAATCTTGGTTTGCCGAATGCAAAAGTGCATTTGAGCGACAACGTCTCCATGTATTCCAAGGCTACCGCCAATTTGAGCATCCCCATCGGTGAACTGACCGGAACTCCGCTTTCGTCACTTCGGTCCACCAGCGGCGGCGGCGGCGACGCCGGCGTCAACGAAACCTGGGTCGTTGGCGGATTGAACACCGACTTCACTTACGACGGGACTTTGCTCGACGGGAATTCCTTCGTTAAAACCGGCACCGGCAAATGGACGCTGACGGGCGCGGACAGCTTTACCGGCACGATGACGGTGAGCAACGGGGTTCTGGCCTTTGGTGTTTCGCCGCTGGACGGCGTTACGGTCGGGACCATTGGCAGTGCTACAAGCATCATCGTCGCCTCGCCGGGGGTGCTTGATGTCTCCGGCTTGGCGGACAACACCCTGCAAGATTCCTATACCTTGGGCGGCGATGGCACCGTCAAAGGCGGCGTCGTTAGTTATGGGACGATCGCGCCCGGTTTCTCCACCAACCTCGTTGGGAATCTGACCATCACCAGTAATTTGCTCGTGGGGGTGACTGCCCAGTTCAAGATTGACCACGTTGCTTCAGCCGTCAGCGACATGATTACCTGCACGAATGTCACCCTCAGTGACGGATGCAGCATCATTGTTACGGAAATCAGCACCAATAATCTGATCACCGGCGACACGTTCAAGTTGTTCAGCACGCCGGTAAAAGCGAACTTCGCCAACGACAATGTCAGCCTTCCGGCCCAAACTCTTGATGGTTCAATCACCTATGTTTGGACGAACCGGCTGGCGATTGATGGAACGATCGTCTTGTTGAGCGGGGCGACCTCGACCGTGAACACCAGCCGTCCGCCCATCAACTTCTCCCTCAGCGGCAATACGCTCTCGCTGTCTTGGCCGACCAATTCCGGCTGGACCCTGCAGGAGCAGACCAACAGTCTGTCCTCCGGTCTCAGCGGCAACTGGGTGGACGTGCCCGGCAGCACCAGCATTACTTCCACCAACATCACGATAGATCCGACCAAGCCGGCCGTGTTCTACCGTCTGAAATATTAGTCTGGATTAGGTTTCATGGCGCGCGGACGGGCAGCCCTCCGCGCGCTTTTTTTTGAAATTAAAACCGCCGGTTTGAATCCATGAAATCTTGGAACCATAAAACTTTCAGCGGAGCATCGCGGCGCGGCTTCACCTTGATTGAACTGCTCGTAGTCATCGCCATCATCGCCATCCTGGCCGCGATGCTGCTGCCGGCACTTTCCGCTGCCAAACGCAAATCACAACGGATCGTGTGTGTCAATGATATGCATCAGGTCTATCTCGGCTGTTCTATCTATGCAGGCGACTTTACGGATTTCTATCCCATTTGGGGCGGCTATGATACTTCACATCCCGTAAATGTTATCAAAGGTGAACATTATTGCCGGTATGTCTATACAAGTGGGGGAGCCGGAGTGGGTAATAATGCAAAGGTTCCGCAACAATACATGTCTCCTGGCAGTCCAAACGGCACGTTTGAAAATTTAGGATATCTGTATGCAGGCGGCATTATTGGCAATGCCAAGGTTTTGTGGTGTCCAAGCTTTTCAGGTATTTCGAGTTCAGGTGGTGGACCAATTGCATTGAGCGTCGAAAATTATTCCACCCCGAGCTTTATGAGCACGGATGGTGGCGGAATTGTTCGTTCCACTTATTTGTATAATCCACGTCAAATGAACGCTGCCGCTGGCAATGATACGGGCAATAAGCGTGCTTATGAAAAGGCCAGTCAACCGCGGAGACGCGATATTTTTATGACGGATTACATTGAAAATCCTACTGGGGCAGGGACTCCCGGAATACCTTTCAACTCGCAAAACTGGGCGCATTGGCCTGCCAAGGGCTGGACTGTCATGTTCACTGATGGTTCCGTCGTGTTTACGAAGAACGCCGATGCCTTTACTTGGGCTACCACCCAGCTTATCACCGACGAATCAACTAAATCTCACACCGACTATGACCGAATATTCACCGATATATTAAATTCAGGACAATAGGACTTTCCGTAATTAAACCCCGGCCAGCAAGTGCAGGCCGGGTTTTTAATTCCCCCAATTCTGGCGTTATCAGCCTTTCCAACTTCCGAAGGATAGAAGCCGCGTCTTTTAACCCGTTCCAAAATACAAGCCAAACGGCAGCGTGAAGTTGAATTCTCGCTGCCGTTGCCAAGTCAGTTTGCTGGGCGCTGGATTATTTCAGGCCGCGCTGTCCTTCGCTTCGAGTTTCTGCCAGAACGCGCCGTAGAGGGCGATGAACACAAAGCACACGAGTGGCACCACGAAGCCGGTGCGCATCGAATGAGTGTCCGCGATATGACCCATGAACGGTGCCGCAATCGCCCCGCCCACGATGGACATGACGATGAGCGACGAACCGAGCTTCGTGTAATCGCCGAGTCCGCGAATGCCGAGCGCAAAAATCGTCGGGAACATGACGGACATGAAGAAGAACGTGCCGAACATCGCATACAGGCCCAGCGTGCCGCCGCCCATGCACACCGCCGTCAGTGCGATGTTGATAGCAGCGTAAACCGCGAGGACGAGGTGAGGCTTACACTGGCTGATAACGGCGCTGCCGCAAATGCGTCCAACCGTGAACAACACAAAACCGATTCCCCCCAGCATGGTGGCGGCTTTCGCCGGCGTCACGCCGGGATCGTTCTCAATGATGTAATTGACGCAGAAGCTGAAAATGCCCGTCTGCGCCGCGACGTAAAGAAATTGCGTGCCGATGCCGAGCGTAAAATGTTTGCGCCGGAACATGTCCCAATTCTTTGACACCACAATGAACGATCCGATGTAAGCGGCGGTGATCAAACCGTATTTGGTCGGGTCGAGTAAACTCTCGGGCAAGTTGAGAAGCGTCCAGACCAATCCCATAATTGGCGCGATGAAGAAATACAGCAGACCCCACACAACCACCAGCGCTATACCAATGCCCGCCAACTGACCGCCGGTAGGCTTGAGGCTGGTTTTTTGATCGGCGGATTTTTTGCTTTCATCCTCGGCATGCAAATCCGGCACCGGCCCGAAAGTAAATACGACCAGCAACAGCGCCGCAAGAATGCCGATGCCCAGGTAGGGAGTGGACAAACCGGCATTGGCATTGGTGGTGGCGGCCACGACGGCATTGGTGGCATTGGCAACCACTGCGTTGGTGGCTGTGATAACCACCCCGGCGGTCGCTGCTGCGGCATTGGTGGCTGAAGCGGCAGCGCTCGATCCACCGCCTCCGCCTCCGAAAACGAAGTATCCGCCCACGATTGGGCCGAGAATCCAGCCCACACCGTTGAACGTCTGCGCGATGTTGATGCGCGTCGCGCCATGTTCCGGCGAGCCGAGCACGGTCGTGTAAGGATTGGCGATGGTTTCCAGACAGGTCATCCCCGCAGCGATGACAAACAGGCCTAGCAAAAATGCCGAATACGTGTTGATGCTCACCGCGTGAATGAACAAAAAGGCACCGCTGGCAATCAGCATGAGGCCGACCAGAATGCCGCCCTTGTAACCGATCTTGCGCGCCAACAAGCCGGCGGGAATCGCCATCAGGAAGTAAGCCAGATAATTGGCCGACTGCACGAGGCCGGACTGTTCCTTGTTGATGTGGAGCGTGTCCTGAAAATGCTTGTTGAGGATGTCAATCATGCCGTTGCAAAAGCCCCACAGCAGGAACAGCGAGGTGACCAGCGCAAAGGTGATGAAGAGGTTTTTGCCGTCCGCCGTGCGGAACAGGCGGCCGCCTTTGGCACCGGAATTGGAGGTTTGAACAGGTGTTATCATGATTTTTGGGAGTGCAAAGTTTGCAAGGTATTATTTGAATTTGCTGCGCGGGTCAAGTTTCAATTCACGCGTAAAAGCCAGGCTCGTTCTTTCTGACTTTGAAAATGAAAATGCGCCGCGCACATCGCCAGAAATTGTTACACTCTTCGCTTGCCCGGAAATTTGGAACTGTTGTCTAATCAAAGCATGAAATCCGGCGGCAAACTTGTGTGCGCTCTCGGCGCGGCGTTTTTTTTGACGATAAATTTTTCCGCCCGTGCCGCCGATGACGCGCTCGTCTGGCCGCCCCTCCCCGACACGAACACGCAAGCTTTCGCTGGCACCGCGAAATACGAGACCATATTTGACGCGCCGGATTCCACGGGCAAACATTTTGAAATCGATCTCGGCGACGTGCGCCAAAGCGCCCGGGTGAAAATAAACGGCAAGGATTACGGCACGCTCATCACGCCGCCGTTCCGCGTGGTCGTGGACAATCTGAAACCCACCGGCAACACGCTCGAAGTAGAAGTCACCAGCGTCGCGGCCAACCGCATCCGCGATTTGGATCGTCGCGGCGTGCCGTGGAAAACTTTCCGAGACATCAACATCGTGGACTTGAACTACAAACCCTTCGACGCTTCCAACTGGCCACTGACCGATTGCGGCCTGCTCGGCCCGGTGACATTGACGGCGGTTACACCAATTTCTTTGGGCAAATAATTTTTAAAAACCCTCACCCTGACCCTCTCCCGTCCGACGGGAGAGGGAACAGCCAGCGCCGCCCGCAGATTTTTTGTAAGATCGTCCGGCCAATCCCGTCGCACGAATTTTCAAGAAGCCGGCGAACGATTCTCCCTCTCCCATCGGATGGGAGAGGGCCGGGGTGAGGGAATTTTAATCCAACAACTTAATTCCCCAATGGCTTCTCTTTGGAAACCATCGGACTCACGGGCATTTCAAAACTCGCGACGGAATCGGGATGCGCGGGATCAAAATTTCCGAAGTCATCCGCGATGAATTTTGCCAGCGGCAATTTCGCCTGCTTGATTCCTTCAACCACGCACTTCGCCAGTTCGTAGCTGCCGTAATTATTATGGTGCGTGCCGTCCTGAAACGCCTTGCCGATGTCCGCGCCGAGCGCCTTGTAAAAAATCCGGCTCATCGCGTGCAGATCAACCAGCGCGCAATTTTCCTCCTTTGCCACTTCGCGCACGGCGTCGGGATAACCGGCCAGCGTGTCCTGCTCCACGCCGCCTTTGCGTTCCATCGAAGTCACCAAAACCGGCGTGCCACCGAGTTCGCGGGTGCGCGCGACAACTTTTTTCAGGTTCGCCTTGTAAGTTTCGAGCGCATTCGTGGCTTTGTCCTTCATGTCGTTGTGACCGAACTGCACGAAGAGATAATCGCCCGGCTTCATCAGGCTGAAAACTTTTTCAAACCGCTGCGCGCCCAGAGAGCTGCGGATGGTCTCGCCGGATTCGGCATGGTTGGCCACGGCGATTTCCGGTTTGAAAAAGCGCGGCAGCATCTGGCCCCAACTGTTCCACGGCTCGGCGGGCTGGTCGCAAACCGTCGAGTTACCGAGCAGGAATATCGTCGGCACGTCCGCCTTTTCAATTCTCAATCCGGCGAGGCAAGGCCGCGTCCCGTTGAATTCCAAGGTCAGCTTCTCGTCCCAATCCCAAATCTCGCTCGTTTTTTCGCGCGGCTTAAGATGCACCGCGTTGCTGTCGGAAATTTTCGGCGTGCGCAGGTTCACCACGAACCAGCGGTCTTCCGATTTTTCCGGCGTGGTGCGGATTTTTTCCAGCATCAGCCGGCGCAGCTCCGCCTTCACCGTCGTCGTGGATTCACCCGCCTTGTCGCCGAGCAAAACCCAGACCTTGTAATTTCCCTTCGGCAGCTTGACGGAAAAATAAAACGGATTGGTGCTGATGATGGATTGATCTTCCATGGCCACGTTCGCGCCCGGCTCGAAGCCGTAGCCGGTTTCGGCGGAATAAAAATTCGTTGGCGAAATGGGAATGGCACCGGGCACGCCCTTGCCGCCGCCGAAGTCAAACTTGAAGGTCGTCTGCGCAGAAAGCGGCGTGCTGCCAGCGGCCAGAACGATGGCCGAAAGAATACCGAACGAGAGATGGCGGAAAATTTTCATGGATTAGATGGTTTTGCGGGCGGGTTGGTTGAAATGGTTTGCGTGTCCGGCTGGTAAGGCGCGATGGCTTTGCCTGGGTCCGAAAGAAATGGTTCCAGCGGATTGCCCGGCAAACTTTGCAGTCCGGCGATGACGCGGGCGGCGTTGAACTGTGCGCCGATATCGCTCGTGTGCGTGCCTTTGTCGGCGAAGTAAGTGGCCACCTTGTCCGCGCCCTCTTTTTTGTAGGCATCGGTGATGACCATTGTGAGATCAAAAAAAAGCGCGCCGTTGTTCTTGGCGACCTGCTCATCCCACTCGGCGATGCTGGCAAAATCGCGTCCTTTTTCCCAACGCTGTTTGTGCGGAATCGGCGAGCAAATGATCGCCGTCGCGCCGCGCGCCTTAGCGCCGGTAACGAACTGCGCCATATACCAGCCGAATGTATGGACGGCTTCCTTCGTGCCGTCCGGCATCGTGTCCTCGACGGTCTCGTCGCCGATGCCCTTGCCGTCGGCGCGGCCCTTCATCGCCGGATCGCCGATGCGTCCCTGATCGTTGTGGCCAAACTGGACGATGACAAAATCACCGGGCTTGATCGCATCCGCCACTTTTTGCCAGCGGCTTTCGGTGTAAAACGTGCGGGCACTGCGGCCGCCGATGGCGTGATTCACGACGTTGATTTTGTTCGTGTCAAAAAACGGCTTGATGCGTTCGCCCCAGCCCCACAGTCCTGCGCCACCGCCGCCGCTGCGCACGGTCGAGTCGCCGACGATGTGAAACGTGGGCAGCGCGCCGTTCGCAATTTTTTCAGCGGCGACTTTGGAGGCGTCCACCACGGGACGTTCATCTTCGGCGGCGGACAGAAATCCAGTGGCACACATGAATATAAACACGAGTGCGGCTCTAAAGCCGGGCAGTCGCCTCGCCGTAGCTGTGCACGCTTTCCCCTCACCCTGACCCTCTCCCTCGGGGAGAGGGAACAGCCGCTGGCTGCTTTCGTAAAACTCGTGCGTTATGGAGCCGCATTCAGTCGTAGCTTTGCCAAGAAGCTGGGAGTGTTTCTCCCTCTCCCCAAGGAAGAGGGCCGGGGTGAGGGAAAACAAACCATCGCAAGCCCGATGTTGAAAACGCAATCTGGATAAAGTGTCCATAAAATCATTCCAGTTCAACTTTGTCCTTCGCGGGCACCAATGGCTTGGGCGCGGGCTGGCTCAAGTCGGCGGGCACTACGGCGTTTGCCTTTTCCGAAAAGAATTTTGCCAGCGGATTTTCCTTCAACCCCTTGAGCGCGGCGACAACGCACGTCGCGTTTGTCTCCGCTCCCGCCATGCTCGTGTGCGGACCCGCACCGACGATGAACAGCGGCTTCACTTTTTCCTGACCTAGTTCGTCATACTGGCGCGCGATGATTTCGTTGATGTCCAGGAACGGGGCTTTCTCCGTTTCAGCAGCCTGCCCCGCCCAGCCGGCGTAATCATTTTTATTCCGCGCCGCGCCGCCGTTCTTCCAACTGTTGCGCGGGATGAGCGAACAGACCATCGGTGTCGCGCCTTTGCTTCGAGCTTCGGCAATGATTGTTTTCTCATACCAGCCGAACGAGTGGACGACCTCAAATTTTCCCGTGATCAAATTGGTGATGGCTTGCGACTCGTCGCCGACGCCCTTGATGGTGCCGCGTGCGCGGCTCGCGTCGTTGACCGCGCTGCCGTCGTTGTGGCCGAACTGCATGAAAACAAAATCGCCCGGCTTCAACATCGCCAGCACACGCGGCCATTGGTCGCGGTAAAACGTGCGGCTGCTCGTGCCGCCGAGCGCGCGGTTGACGACGTTGATCTGGTTCGTGTCAAAAAACGACGCGAGAAAATCGCCCCAGCCCCATTGCCCGCCGCCGCCGTTGCCTTGGCCATTCCGCACGGTCGAATCGCCGATGAGAAACAGCGACGGGAGCCTGGGATTGGCCGGCAAGTTTTCCGGGCGTCGGACGCGCGCTGCGGCATTTGTGGCCGAAACCGCCGTTTGATTTGTGGTCTGTGCGAAATCAGTCGTGGGCAGCAATCCGAAAATAATTACGGCGGCCAGCGAATGCAAAATGTGCGCCGGATTCCGCCGGGCTTGTTTTGAGTTTTTCATTTTGGTTGTTGGTCTGGATTTTAATTTCCGTCGGCTCCGGGTTGCAATTGCGGGTTGCCCGATTCCGTCCACGTCGGCGAATTCATTTTCAGGCCGGTGATCTTTAGGACGTAAGCATATTTGCACGGTGCAGCGGCGGGCAGTTTTATTTTCAGCCCCGTGGCGTCCTGCGTGAAATCCAGCCTGTCGTCGTTGCCGAGCAGCGTGACGGCCGCAATTTTTCCTTCAGCGAGCGAGGTGATGACCGCTTCTGCGCCGGGCCACTGCCCTAGAATGATGGCGTA
>DMQW01000078.1:0-3559 GCA_003455565.1 Limisphaerales bacterium | reverse complement strand
TGCGTGTCGTAAATCGCTTCGCCGTTCACGCCTAGCCACTGGCCGATTTCCAGCAGCGTATTTTGCTGTTCCGGCGGAAACGTGCCGTCCGCCTTGGGTGAAAGATTCAACAGCAGCGTGCCGTTCTTGCTGACCGTGTCGGCGAGCTTGGAAATAATCGAGCCTGCACCCGCAATTCTCATGTCGCTTGTGTAGCCCCAAGTGCTGCCAATCGGTTCGTCCACCTGCCACGCGCCGGTGCGGATGCCCGACAGCGAACGCCCGCCAATTTTTTCAAAATCAATGATGGAGCCAATCGTTTCCGTGTTCCTGCCGCTCGGCGCGTAGGCGGCCTTCTTGGTGCTCAACGAAACTTCCTTGCCCCATTCCTTCGCGCGATTGTAGTAGTAAGCTGCGACGCGCAGCTTGAGCGGATCGAGGTAGCGCTGGTCCACGCCGTTGTCGAACCACAGCATGTCGGGCTGGTATTTGTCAATCAGCTCGACGTTGCGCGCATACCAGTTGACCAGAAATTTTTCACACGCGGCGTCGCTGCGGTCGGCGACGTTGTAAAAATCCGCCCACTTCGGATCGTAAAGATCGGCGTGATTGGTCTTGAGCAGATTCGCCAGCCCGGCGGGCGGATTGATGAACTGAAAATTTTCAATGCCGTGATTGGACACGCCAAATTTCAATCCCTGTTTGCGCACGGCCTTCGCCAGATCGCCGATCAAATCGCGCTTCGGCCCCATTTGCTTGGCATTGAACGGCGTCACCGCGCTGTCCCACATCGCAAAGTTGTCGTGATGCTGCGCCGTCGGGATGACGAACTTCGCGCCGGATTTTTTGAACAACTCCGACCATGCATCGGGATCAAATTTTTCCTGCGTGAACAGCGGGATGAAATCCTTGTAGCCGAATTTGTCCTGCGGGCCGAAATGTTCCACGTGCCATTGCCGCTCCGCGCCATACATGTGTTTCTCATACCACTCGTTGTGATGCGCCGGCACGGAATAAAGCCCCCAGTGCATGAACAAGCCGAATTTTGCGCCAGCAAACCATTGCGGCACCCGGTAATTTTCCTTGAGCGAATCCCACGTCGGCTGGAACGGGCCGGGCGGCAGCTTCGTCGGAATCTGCGCGACCGCAGCCTCGACCACTTCCAGCCGCGTCTCCGGCGCCATGTCATAGCCGGGGGAATTTCCGCCGTCGGCCATCGGGTTGTTGGTCTGCGCCGCCGCCGCCAGTGCGAACGCAAAAATCGGCAAGCGAATGAGAAAAGTTTTTTTGTTCACGGAAAATTATTTATTCGACTGGAGGTTTTGGTGCGTCCGAACGAAATTGCGCGGCGGGCAGGCCGGCGGCGTTGAACAGATTGCAGCCGTCGGGAAAATTCACCCAGGCGTAGCGCACGGCGACCGGCGCGGTCACTTCGGCGCTGCTGACGACGACGCTGTCGCCGTCAATCTTCGCTTCGGCGGAAATAAATTTCATGTCCGCGCCGGCAATCATAAACCACTTGAGCGGTTCGCCGCCCTTCACCACGAGTCCGCCGCCGAGGTGCGAAAACTTTACGCGGATCGCACCGCCCTCAACTTTCATGGATTCATACGCCGGGCCGGAAAATTCAAGCTTGCGGCCATAAACATTCGCCAGCGCGATGCGCGCCAGCCGGTCACCCACATCTTGTTTGTTATGCGGGTGGACATTTTTTGCTTCGCCGATGTCGGTGGTCACGGCCATGCCGGTGTTTGGCAGCGAGAGAACTGTGGCTTGCGCTTCGCGGACCAGCGGATTATTGCTGGCCGCTTCCTGACCCGCGAGTTGCACAATGTAAAACGGAAAATCACCTTCGCCCCAAAGTGCGCGCCAGTCACGGATGAGCGTCGCCTGCACACGCGGATAAAGCGCAATGCCCGCGCTGCCGCCGACAATGGATTCGCCCTGATACCAGATGACGCCGCGAATCGCGAATGGAACGACGGGATGGATCATGCCGTTGAACAACACCGTGGCGTTGTGCTGATCTTGCACGGGATCGCGCGGCCCGCCGCCGCCGCGACGACGACCACGCGGAGCAGCATTGGTGTCGCCGGTCGCGGTGTTGGTGTTTGCCACAGCGGACACGTCCTCGGAACGCGGAGGCACAACCACCGGCGGCGGATTGGTGCGAAAGCTCTGCACCGCTGCGTCAAACCGGTCGAGCATCGGCTTCAATTGCAGATCAGCCGCCATCGTCTCGCGGCGGATCCACGATTCCGCCGTGCTTGCGCCAAACGCCTCCGTGACAATGCCCACCGGCACTTTGATTTCCCTCTGCAAATCGCGCGCGAAAAAATAGGCGATGGCGGAAAAGGCCGGCGCAGTTTCCGGACTGCAAACTTTCCATTCACCGCCGACATTGGATTGCGGCGCGTAAGCCTTCGCCGCATTTCCGGTGAACATGCGGATGAGCGGATAATTCGCGGCGGCGATTTCCGATTCCTCGTTCGCAACTCCGGCGAAATATTTCACCTTTTTCGACATGGAAAAATCCATGTTCGACTGGCCCGAAGCGAGCCACACTTCACCGACGAGAACGTCGTCGAGCTTGATCGGCTGTGTCGTGTGGTCGCCGGTGACGGTGAGCGTCCGGCTTTCAGCGGAAGCTTTTAACGCCTGCAATTCCACGCGCCACTTGCCGTCCGCACCGGCCTTCGTTGAAATTTTCTGTCCGGCAAATTCAACCGTTACGCGTTCGCCGGCATCCGCCGTGCCCCACACCGGCACCTTCATGTCGCGCTGCAAAACCATGTGGCTGGTGAACGGACTGGCGAGCTTGACCTCGGCCAGCAGCGGACTGGCGGCCAGCAGCAGCGCGAGCAAACTTATGGAAATACTTTTTTGTATGGTTGTGGACTTCCGTTGGGGTTGGCGGTCGGATTTGAATTCAAATTTCAGCGCACGGGTGAAAGTCATTGGCCGTCCGTTCTCGGTGCCGGCCTGGTATATTTGTCAAAGACGGAAATGACCGGCAGCGAGTTTCCATCTTCGTCAAAAAAACTGCGCGAGACGAGGCTGCCGCGGTTGCCCACCGCCGGTTCCCACCAAAAAATTCCCTTGCCGCAGCCATTTGGCGTGGCCATGACCATGCGCGTCAATTCGTCGAGAAATTCACGCTGGCCTTCGGGCGTTTCAGGAAACGGCCCGACGCGATCCGCCGATTCACGCGCCGGCCTCCAGTTGTAAGCCGTCTCCACTACGATGATGTCCTTGCCGTATTCATTCGCGGCGAACGCCAGATTTTCCCGCAAGTCCATCAGCGATCCGTGCCACCACGGATAATATGAAAAGCCAATGACGTCGTAAGAAATTTTGTAACTATTCAACTTGTCGAAGAAGTATTTCGTTTTCGCGATGCTGCCGCCTTGATCAATGTGAATCATTATTTTCGGGCGCGGATTTTTACCGCAGCCAGCGTCAACGCCCTTGATTCCGGCGCGGATGTAATCGGCAAAATTATCCCAATGTTCCGGCAGTTTGCCGTCCGGCCACATCATCCCGTGCGTGACTTCATTGCCAATTTGCACCATGTCCGGCA
>DMQW01000158.1 GCA_003455565.1 Limisphaerales bacterium | reverse complement strand
TTCGCGAAGGTTGCGGCGCTTGATCTGCGGGTCGTAGAAATCGTTCAAGTCGTCGAAGGCCCAGACGCGGTGGCCGTCGCGGAGGAGGCGTTCGCAAACGTGCGAGCCGATGAAACCCGCGCCGCCGGTGACGAGAAAATTCATGGGCAAAAGCTAACAATCAGAACATGGATTGTCGAGAAAGGCAGAGGTTGCTTAATAAACCATTATCTTACCACGCCATTCAGGTGGCTCCTGTTCAAGTTTATCTCCCACTCTGCGATACAGCCAATGTAATTTAACAGACCATCCGTTAGTTACTTGTGAGAAATCGTATATTTGCCATGAGAATCCATTCATCGCATTGATATCAACTCGAACATGGTTAGTGATAGAAGGATCAAGCGGGATTGTGCATAAACTTACAGGCGTATTCCACCAGTGAGGCGAGAGGTCTCCCAAAAAGCGTTCAACTATTTTTTCACTTGGCGGCACGTTTGTAGTGTGTGCAATATCCGCTTCGATACGTTTGGTTTCGTTTAGAACCGTTACCGATACGCTGCGTAAAAAATATTGTCCATGCACGGGCAAATAAACTGATAACAAATTGGTTCCTTCACTGAATCCAAAAGTCGGTTCTGCATATGAATCACCGCCATCGTTCATTCCTTTTATGGTCAATGTGGTGTTTGTTAATGATTCATTTGCAAGAACCAGTTGATTCTTAAGAAAATCAGTATCTTGATCTGACTGAACATCTCTGTGATGTTGAACTCCAGCTTGCCACCAAACAATGACGAGCAAGGAGATTACAACTGCGGTCTTAAATCGGGCTGCGCGTTTTGGATCTTTAGTTTCTTTAATAAAATTTTCCCAAAGATAATCAAGCACCGCTGCTATCGTCAGTATCGTTGCTACGAGATAAGCATTCATAAATCAGAATTAGTTCACAACCCATTCAACACATCAATCAACTGCCGCACGCGGCCGTAGTCGCGGCGGTTGAAGTTGAAGCCGATGCGCGCGAGGTCGAGCCGGTCGTTGTCTTCGATTTCATCGGGCGTGGGTTTGACGATCTGGATTTTGCCTTCGCCGATGATGTCCGCAAAATCCTCGTTCAACGCGGCGAGGGCGGAGAGGCTCGGCGCATTTTTCAGCCGGATGACGAAGAGTTCCTTGATGAACCGGGTGGAATCGAAGTTGCGATAGAAGCGGGAAACGATCTTCACGGCTTCATCGGCGTTGTCGGTGATCTGGTAAAGGTTCAGGTCGTCGGGCGAGATGAGCTTGTCGCGCAGGAGATGTTCGCGGATGTTTCTGTCCCACGTTTTCCAATAGGTGCCGCCGGGTTTGTCCACGAGCACGAGCGGCATGAGCTGGCTCTTGCCGGTCTGCATGAGGGTGATGGCTTCGTAACCTTCGTCCATCGTGCCGAAACCACCGGGGAAGAGCACAATGGCATCCGAGTGGCGGATGAAAATAAGTTTACGCGTGAAAAAGTATTTGAACGAGATGAGCTTTTTGTCGTCGGCGATGATGGGGTTGGCGCTTTGTTCCCACGGCAGGCGGATGTTGACGCCGAAACTGTTTTCCGGCCCGGCGCCTTCGTGTCCGGCCTGCATGATGCCGGGTCCGGCACCGGTGATGACCATGAAACCGGCGGCGGAAATCTTGCGGCCAAACTCGGCGGCCTGTTGATATTCCAATTTGTCCGGCCCCGTGCGCGCGGAACCGAAGATGGTGACTTTGCGTTTGTGCGCATACGGCGCGAAGACGCGGAAGGCGTAGCGCAATTCGCGCACGGCGGTCTGGATGACGCGCACGTCGCCGGTGTCCTGCACGTCACCGAGCATTTTCAGCGCATTCTCAATGATGTCGGCGACTTCGGCTTCGTTGTGGCCGCCGCCTTTGAATTTGATGAGTTCGTCAATGCGGCTTTTCAACTGGGGATCCATCGGAGCCTTTTCAATCCTTTTCATAATTTGATTAAGAAGGGCAGAATAGCAGTGAAAACGCAAAAGGCAATACGCTCGTTCTGGTTCCCGCGCGCTTCGCTTTTCATCGCTTGCGAATGATGATTTAATAAGTTAAAAATAAGCCATGAGCGTCATCAATCTCAAAGCGCATTACGACGGCAAGCAAGTTTGTCTGGACGAACCGATTGATCCCGTCCCGAACACTCCGATGCTGGTCACCGTCGCGCGGCCAGACGCCGAAGGTGCCGACCGGGCGGAATGGTTTGCGCTGGCCAAAGCCGCCTTCGCGCGGGCTTACGGCGATGATGAGCCGGATTATTCTCATTGCATCGGCAAAATGCCCCCGTCCGAGTGAACAGCAATCCTGCGCGAATGATATTGGAACTTTCCCACTAAATCAAATGACCACCACCGCCGAAAAACTGAAAACGGAATTGGTTGAGCTTCCCGCCCATGACCGCGCCAATCTCGCCCATTTTCTCATTCAGTCCCTGCCTCTGCCGCCCGTCATGACGGAACGTGAATTTGACGCGGAATTGGAAAAACGCGCGCGCGAAATCCAAGAAGGAAAAGCCAAAGGCGAGCCGATGGAAAAAGTCATCGCGGAGTTGCGCGAAAAATTTTCGTGAAATCCGTCAACGTTCATTCCGCCGCGCGCCGCGAATTGGCCGAAGCGATGGCATGGTATGACGAACGGTGCGAAGGGCTGGGACTGGACTTGCTGGCGGAATTCCAAAAAGCTGCGGCAAAATTACGCCGCGCTCCTGAAATTTGCCCGCGTTACAAACGCACGGATTTCCGCAAGCAACGAATGGAACGATTTCCCTATTTGATATTTTTTCTCGAATTGCCGGATTGTTTTTGGATTGCGGCGATTGCCCACGGCGCGCGGCAGCCGGATTATTGGAAAGAAAGAAAACCTGAACCATGAAAATCGTTGGCATCATTCCCGCGCGGTTTGCCTCGACGCGGTTTCCCGGCAAGCCGCTCGCGCTCATCGCGGGCAAGCCGCTCCTCCAGCACGTCGTCGAGCAATGCCAGCAGGCGAAGTCGTTGAGCGAAGTCATCGTGGCCACGGATGACACGCGCATCTGGGAGGTGGCGCAGAATTTCTGTCGCGTGGAAATGACGCTGCCCAATCATCCCAGCGGCAGCGACCGCATCGCCGAAGTCGCGGCGCGCTGCGATTGCGATGCAGTCGTGAACATCCAGGGCGACGAACCGTTGATTGATCCAGCGGTGATTGACGCGGTGGCGAACGCGCTGGCGCAAAATGAAATGTCCACCGCCGCCACGCGCATTAAAAATCCCGCCGACCTGGACAATCCGAACGTCGTAAAAGTCGTTGTCAACGCCGCCGGACGCGCGTTATATTTTTCCCGGCGCACGATTCCGTATTTGCGCGAGGGGAGCGCACGCGCCTCGCTTTCGACAGGCGCGGTTGACGAGGCGTCAACCGATACACGCGAGGCGCGTGTGCGCCCATTTCCTTTTTTGAAGCATCTCGGCATTTACGGTTACCGGCGCGAGACGCTGTTGCGGCTGGTGAAATTCCCGGTGTCGCCGCTGGAAAACGCCGAGAAGCTGGAGCAGTTGCGCG
>DMQW01000120.1:777-3478 GCA_003455565.1 Limisphaerales bacterium | reverse complement strand
GGATGTTGACCCGCCCGGCGGCGCGCTGGAACAACCGTGGCTCGCGGCGGCGGATGTGGACGGCGACGGCAAAATGGAGTTGCTCCTGCCGCAGAAAAATTTCATCCGCGCCGTCGTGCTGGAACCGGAGGCAAAAGTGGCCGGTTCCACCAACGCGCCGAACTGGGTGTTCCGCGTGAAGGACCAGATCAACGGTTCCGCCAGCGACTCGCGCATCATCGGCGCGACGGCGGTGGCGAACGGCACAAATTCCGTGCCTTCATTATTTTTGCTCGATGCGGAACACAAGCAGTTGACGTTGTGCGAACGCGATGCGGCGGGCGTGTGGCAGGTGGTGAAGAATCTGGATCTGCCCGTGACGAGTTTTGCCGCGTTGAAAACGGTGCAACTGGGCGGGGCAGGGGTGGCGTTCACCGGCCAGAATTCCGTCGCGTGGCTGCCGCTGGCGGGCGACGTGTGGGAATTGACCAAGCTCGATGACTACGACACGCCCATCAAAGATGGTTTCCTCAACGACGTCGTCGCTGGCGACCTCACCGGCGGCGGACGCAAGCAGCTTATCTTCATGGAGACCGCGAAGAATTATCTCGACCTTGTGACGTTTGACGCCAAGCGCAAACTCGTGCCGGGCGACCGCTGGCAGGTGTTCGAGCAGCACACGTTCCGTGGTCGCGACAACGCGCTGCCCGAACCGCGCGAAGCCGCCGTGGCCGATGTGACCGGCGACAAGAAGAACGATTTAATCGTGCTAGTTCACGACCGGATTCTGGTTTATCCGCAGGAATAAGAAGTGATCTTCGCGCACTGTGTCACGCCGCCACGCTGCCCGCGATGTATTGTTCCATCTGCTCGATGGCCGCGTTCTGCGTCGAGATGATCCAGTTCACGAGATCGCCGATGGACACGATGCCCACGACCTTTGTGCCCTCGACCACCGGCAGATGGCGCACGCGTTTTTCCGTCATCAACCGCATACATTCCTCGACCGTGTCGTCCTGCTTGACCGTCAAAATTTTCTGCGTGACGATTTCGCGCACGCGGGTTTCCTTCGACGACTTGCCCTGCAACGCCACGTTGCGCGTGTAATCGCGTTCGGTGAAGATGCCATGCAACTGCCCGCCGGACATGACCAGCAGCGCGCCGATGTTTTTATCGGCCATCAGTTTGATGGCCTCGAACACCGTCGCCTCGGGTGCAATCGTCCAAAGCGCGGCACTTTTTTCGTGGAGGAGGGAACTGATGGGGCAACTTGTTTTCATAGGCTTAAACCTTTTATCCGCCCGTTCTCGCAACATTTCAAGTTAATAATTTTACTTCCCCGCCCCGTCCGCGCCTGCGAACCTGCCAAGCTAATGTCTACAAAAATAGAAACACTCAACACTGTCATACTAAAACCGGGCGAAGCGGACCGCATCATCGCCGGCCATCTCTGGATTTATCACAGCGAAATTCTTCGCGTCACCGCGCCCGTCACCGACGGCGAACTCGTGCAGGTCAAAGATCATCGCCAGCGGCTGCTTGGCGTCGGCTTCTTCAATTCCAAGTCCAAAATCCACGTTCGCATCCTCGCGCCGGAACGCGTGGACGTGAACGAAAAGTTTTTCGAGGAACGCATCCGCACTGCGCTCGCCGTCCGGCAAAAGCATCTGCCGGATGCCACTTCTTTCCGCATCGTGAATGCGGAAAGCGATTTCTTGAGCGGCCTCATCGTGGACAAATACGAGGACGTGCTGGTCGTGCAGATTTCCGCGCTCGGCATGGATCAGCGCAAGGCCATGATTGTCGCCGCGCTGCAAAAAATCTTTTCGCCGCGCGCCATTCTCGAACGCAGCGACGTGGCCTCGCGCAAGTTTGAAGGCTTGCAGGAATCCAACGGCTTGCTCTTCGGCGAATTGAACGGGCCGGTTTCCGTGAACTTGAACGGCTTGAAATTCGAAACGGATTTGGTCGGCGGCCACAAAACAGGAATGTATCTTGACCAGCAGGCGAACTATCAGGCTGTCTCGCAATTCGCCAAGGGCGGACAAGTGCTCGACTGCTTCAGTTTTCTCGGCGGCTTCGGTTTGCACGCGGCGAGGGCAGGGGGGGCGCACGTCCATCTGCTCGACCAGAGTGCCGATGCGATTGAAGCCTCCAAGCGCAACGCCGCCACCAACGGCCTCGCGGACAAATGTTCGTTCGACACCATCAATGTTTTCGACTGGCTCAAGGAGAACACCGCCGTCAAGCCGCACGAACGCGTCATCCCGCGCTTTGATCTCATCATCCTCGACCCGCCGTCGTTCACGCGCAACCGCGCGTCTGTGCCGAATGCGTTGCGCGGCTACAAGGAGATTCATCTGCGCGCACTGAAACTGTTGAAACCCGGCGGCACGCTGGCGACCTTCTGCTGTTCGCACCACGTCAACTCCGAACTGTTCCTGGACTCGTTGCTGTCGGCGGCGTTCGACATGCGCCACATTTTGCGCCGCGTGGCGACCTATGCGCAGAGCCAGGACCATCCGGTCATCCCGATGATTCCGGAGACGGAATACCTGAAGGGATTCGCGTTTGAAAAGGTGCGGTAAATAAACGTAGGAGACGACGTGAGGAGGCTCTGACTAAAACCCAGGAAGTTTGAGACTCGTCACCTCGTCTCCTACGACATAAAAGTGCCACCGCGTGGCCATCACCTGCGAAGCCGGGGCCGGGGGAAAAACCA
>DMQW01000120.1:0-593 GCA_003455565.1 Limisphaerales bacterium | reverse complement strand
GTCATCCAGAAAATCTTTGATGAACTGCCCGGGCCGTGAGAAAATAATTTTATGCCAACGATTTTAATTAACGGCTACAAATTCCGCTTCTACTCGTCCGATGTGAACGAGCCGCCGCACGTTCACGTCATCCGCGCCGAACGCGTGGCGAAAATCTGGCTCAATTCCCTCGAAATTGCATCCAATCGCGGCTATAATAAACCAGAGTTGAACAAGATTTTGAAACTGATCGAAGAAAACGAAAACAAACTATTGGAGGCATGGCATGAGCACTTTGACCGCTAACACCACCGCACAAGTCCACGCGAAGGGCGTCCGTTTCACCAACGGCACGCTGCACGTCCGGCTCAATGACGGGCGCGAAGTCAGTCTGCCGCTGGCCGAAGTGCCGTGGTTGAAATGGCTGACCAAAGCCACACCGAAACAGCGCGCCAACTGGTCGCTCGAACCGGGCGGCTACGCGATTTACTGGCCGGACTTGGACGACGGCATCGAGGTTTGTCACCTGCTGGACACCCAGCCGATTGCGTGAACCTACGGAGCCGGGGCCGGGGGAAAAACCAGCGAACTGTCATCCAGAAAATCTTTGATGA
>DMQW01000209.1 GCA_003455565.1 Limisphaerales bacterium | reverse complement strand
AGAAGTTGGCGCTGTTGAAAATCGCGCGCTGCAAGGCCCCCACCTCGAGCAGCACCTCTTCCGCCGGCTTGGCTGCTAAATTGTTACGGCTTAGTATTGACACACGTTCAATTCGTTTTGGTTATAGCAGTTCAGGTTGACCTTGGCGCACCATCGGTTCACGCCGATCAGGACGCGAGCTTGGCAACGCGAGATGGGCGGCAGTTACCCGGACTGGCATTCTCAAGTGCATTATTATAGTGTGTGTGTTTTACACGGACATGAATTAGCTGTCAACGGATTTCAATCGGGTGCATCTGGACATCGTTCTTAATTTAGCTGCCAGACTTGATCCCAGCCGTGGTTACGGCGTGCGACTTCCAGTGCCATTAGTCGTCGCCCCGGCTCGGTCCAGAACTGGCCGCCCCGTTTGAAACGGCCTTGCAGTTGCCCGCACAACGATTCCATCGCGCCGCTGCCCACCGGACCGCCTTCCGCCGCCCGCGCCGCGTAATGGATATGCTCGGCTGGCGTTCCGTCTCGTTCGTGGCGTTGACCGCTTTTTTCGAGCGCAGGCGGCGGCGGCGGCGGCAATTAAAAAGGCTCACGCGGAAATGCGCGGCACCGTCGTCGTGTAAAGCAGTGTCCCTTGTTTATCAATCATGCGGATTTCCATTTTGTCAGCCGACAACGCCACGGTCGTGAAGCCGGAACGGGATTGGGAAAACTTCGTGTGGGCGGTGCGCCGGGTGGGGCGGACGGAAGATCCCGCGCCGGAACAAAAAAGGTTCACCTCGCCCGCCAGCAAATGTTGCAGGTCGTGGTCGTGGCCGTTGAAATAGGCCTGAACCTTGTGCTGCTGGAGCAGCGGTAAAATATTTTCCACCAGTTCGCGGGTGTCGCCATGTTCGCCGCCGGAATAAATCGGATGGTGGCCGATGACCATTTTCCACTGCGCCGGCGAGGCCGCGAGCGCCGTCTTGAACCACGCCAGTTGTTTCGGCACATCTTGCGCGCGGATCTCCGGCCCCATCCTGGCGTCCAGATGATAGCTTTTCAGCAGCGGATTCGTGTCGAGATAAAAGAAATCCGCCGTGGTGGCCGCGTCCACCGGCTGCGACCGGACATAATAGCGCGCGGGTATTTTCCAGCGCGGATGCGTCTGGCCATAGGCGATCTGCGCGTCGCAGTTGCCACGGTAATCGTGGTTGCCCAGAATGACCTGCCACGGGATTTGCAACGCGGGATCGCGATAAACATTCTCGAACGAAGTCTGCCACTGGCTGTCCGTCACCGAGGCGACGCCATATTCGTAAAAATTGTCGCCGACGGAGATGATGAATTGCGCACCAATCTCCTTCGCCGCCTTCGCCATTTGCGCGGCCACTTCGGTTTGATCGGCCTCACCGTTTCGCCCCCAATCGCCAAAAATCAGGAAGTTCAAGCCACCGGCTGGTTTCGGTTCCGGGGCGGACGCGGCCAGCAGACTTGCCGGCAAAAAGCGGCTGGCAATCGCCGCCTGGCTGGCCATAAAAAAAATGCGCACGAACTCGCGGCGTGATTGTTTCATAATGGATGGCTGCCGCGATTTGATAACACAGCAACCACTCAAAACAAGTTGAAAGATGATACCAAAGCGCGGGCGGATGCGTCTGGTGACGGAGAAATAAAACCCTGAACCGATTGCGTTGTTAAAATTCCTATGAAGTTTACGAAATTTACGGCGGCTGTTTTGTTTTTTTTGCTGCCGGCAATTCTCCGTGCCGCGCCGAACTCTTCCGGCGTCGTCGTTTCCGAAAGCGAAAATTCTTTCACGCTCGCCAACGGAATCGTCACGGCGGAAGTGGCGAAGCATTCTGGCGATTTAACTTCGCTGAAATATAAGAACCTGGAGATGCTTGACGCGCAATCGAGCCGGCAGGCGGCTTATTGGTCGCACAATGCCGCGCGCGGCCAGCAAATCACTCGAATCACGATTGACCCAAAAACGAACGGTGGTGAACGCGGCGAAGTTTCGATCAAGGGAATTTCCGGCGGCAATCAAATGGGCAGCGGGCCGGGCGGCAGCGTGATTGCCGACATTGAAATCCGTTTCGCGCTCGGTCGCGGCGATTCGGGCATCTACACTTATTCCATTTTTTCGCACCCGACGAATTATCCCGGCACCTCCGTTGGCGAGGCGCGTTTTTGCATGAAGCTCAATGACGACATTTTTGATTGGATGACGGTTGATGCCAATCGGAACATGAAAATGATTTCTACTTACGACTGGAATCACGCGACGCAGATGAACATGAAGGAAGTGAGGCGCATGAACAGCGGCCTTTACAAAGGCCAGGTCGAACACAAATACGATTACTCGGCAAACCAGTTCGACGTGCGCGCGTGGGGCTGGTCGAGCAGCGACAAGCATGTCGGCATCTGGCTCGTTAATCCGTCCGTCGAATACTTGAGCGGCGGGCCGACGAAATACGAACTCTCCTCGCATCGCGACGCGACGTTCAACACCAACGCGCTCGACGCGCCTGCGCCGCCGACGCTGCTCAACTACTGGCGCGGCAGTCATTACGGCGGCAGCATCTGCAACATCGGCACGAACGACGCGTGGACAAAAGTCATCGGGCCATTTTTGATTTATTGCAACTCGGCGAACGGCCATGACGCGATGTGGCACGACGCACTCGCCGAAGCCGGCAAGGAATCAAAAGCGTGGCCATTCGATTGGGTGCAAGGCGTGGACTATCCGCATAAAAATGAACGCGCGACTGTGACCGGAAAAATTATTCTGAACGATCCGCAAGCGCCGAAGTTGAAAATGAAAAATCTGCTCGTCGGACTGACCGCGCCGGATTACACGCCCGCAATCATTCCGCGCGGGCCGCGCACCGGCAGAGGCGGCGGACGATTCGGCGGCGGCGGTGGCGGCGGATTCGGTCTGGCCGGTGGCGGTGACGACGAAGCCGCGATGACGAACCAGAATAATTTTTCCAACGGCGGCACGAATGAGAATTTTAATTCCACCAATTCCAGCCGCAGTTTCGGCGGCGATTTCACGAACCGTTTCGCGCGCTTCGGCACGAACTTCAACGGCGGCTTCACCAATGGATTCGGACGCTTTGGCACGAACCGTTTTCGTGGCGGCGGGTTTGGCGGATTGCCGCGCATCGTGGACTGGCAGAATGACGCGAAGAATTATGAGTTCTGGGTGCGCGCCGACGCAAAGGGAAATTTTGAAATTCCAAATGTCCGTCCCGGCACTTACTCGCTGCACGCCATCGCCGACGGCGTTCTTGGCGACTTGACCATGTCGAATGTCGTTGTTGCGTCAGGAAAAACTTTGAAACTCGGAAAAGTAAATTGGCAGCCGGTTCGCTACGGCAGACAACTTTGGGACATCGGCATTCCGAACCGCAACGGCTCGGAATTTTTCAAGGGCGACGATTATTTCCATTGGGGCTGGTATCTCGAATACCCGAAACTTTTTCCGGGCGACGTGAAATATGTCATCGGCAAAAGCGATTTCCACAAGGACTGGTTTTTCGAGCAGGTGCCTTACAACGATGATACCAACAACAACACCGGCAGCGGACGCGGCAGCGCGACGACGTGGACGGTCACGTTCAATCTGCCGGTTGCGCCGCATGGCAAGGCCACCTTGCGCCTGCCGATTTGCGGCGTCGGCTCGCGCAGCCTCACGGCGACCATGAACGAACAGTCCATCGGCAGCGTCAGCAACCTGACCTACAACGCGACCATCAACCGCGACGGCATCGGCGGCTACTGGATGGAACACAATCTCGCGTTCGACGCGTCGCTGATGCAAGCCGGAACGAACGTGTTGAGTCTGACCATCCCCGCCGGCAGCCTGACGAGCGGCATCATTTACGATTACCTGCGGCTGGAACTGGATGAAAACTCGCCGCCGCCAAAATAGAAATACCCAGGTGGAAAAT
>DMQW01000373.1 GCA_003455565.1 Limisphaerales bacterium | reverse complement strand
GTATAAGAGACAGTCTGCATCCCTTCCGCGCCGTCCGTCGGGCCCCAGCCGAAGCGCAGCTTCATCGCCTTGTAACCTTCGTCCTTGTATTTTTTAGATTCGCGCGCGAGTTCATCCAGCGGCGTGCTGTAAAGCCGGCTGGCATAGACGGGAATTTTCGGCTTCGTGCGCCCGCCGAGCAGACGATAGACCGGTTGTTTCGCCGACTTGCCGAGAATGTCCCACAGCGCGATGTCCACCGCGCTGATGGCGACCATGCCGATGCCTTTGCGCCCAAACGCCATCGTCTTGCGATACATGTGCTGCCAGAGAAATTCAATGTCCCACGGATCCGCGCCGATCAGCAGCGGCTTGAGATAAAGGTCAATGACCTGCTTGGTGACGCGTGGCGACAATGCGGCGTTGCCGATGCCGACAAGGCCGTTGTCGGTGGCAATTTCCACGATGAGCCAGCTGTGAAAGGTGAATGTGCCCATCGTCTTTTTTGACAACATCGGCGCAATGGCGTCCATCGGATTTGTGCAAAAATGCGGCGGGAGCGGAACGGTTTTGCCGCGCCATTCGATGACGCGGGTGCGGATTTCTTTGATTTTCATTTGGTGTTATTGGTTGGTTAAAATTTTAAGCGGTTGAATTTTCGGGATGACGAGACAAATCAAAATGAACGCGGCGATGTGCATCGAGCCGGAGATGACGAGCGCGGGCGTGTAGCTGTAACCGTGGTCGCGCAGCCAGCCGACAATCTGGCCGAGCAGCGCGCCGCCCATTGCGCCGCCGAAACCGACGAGACCGGCGAGCGTGCCGACGGCGCGTTTGGAAATCATGTCCGTTGGCAGAACCATTACGAGCGTGGACCACGATTGCTGGCCGAAAAACGCGAGGCTGAAAATAAAAATCACCCAGCCGATGGAGTGCAGTTGCGGCACGAGCATGACCCACGGCATGAAGGCGACGCTGGCGCCGAGCGCGATTTTGCGCGCACGATTCACCGAAGCGCCACGCCGCAGCAGCCAGCTTGAGAGTCCGCCGCCAACCAGACAGCCCACGCCGGACGCGGCATAAGGAATCCAGCCCACGCTGGTGGCGGCGTTGAATTTGATCTGGAATGTTTCCATCAGAAATTTTGGCAGCCAGAACATATAAAAATACCACGCCGCGTCGCTTAAAAATTTCGCCCCCACGACCGCCCAGACTTCGCGGTGCGACAGCAGTTCGGCGAGCGGAATCGTCTTGCTGGATTCTCCCGCCGATGATTTCTGGCCAGAAACAATTTTGCTGCGCCCGGCATCCGAAAGATGCGGATGCCGGTCCATCGGCTGATAATCGCAAATCCACCAGACCGTCCACAACAGGCCGAGCGTGCCGGAAAGAAAAAACACCCAGCGCCACGGCGCAAGGCCAAACCAGCCCGTGTAATTCAGCACCAGAAAAATCAGCCACGGCGCGGCCACCGCACCAACGGCCGTGCCGGCGTTGATGATGCCCATCGCGGTCGAGCGCTCGTTGACCGGAAACCATTCCGCCACGACGCGCGTCGCCGCCGGGAATCCACCGCCCTCGCCCATGCCCAGCAGACACCGGCTCGCCACGAGCATGATCAGCGCAAACGATATTCCGAAAATCGGGGCGAATCCGTAGTTGGCCGCGAAGCCCTGGCTGGCGGACGCGAGCGACCAGAAAATCATCACCAGCAAAAATCCCCGGCGCGTGCCGAGACAATCCAGCAGCCAGCCACCGCCCAGATACATCAAGCCGTAAGCGATCAAAAACGCGGAGTCGAACAGCGCCTTGATCTGGTCGGAGAAGGGATAATCCGCGTGAATCTGGCTCAACGTCCATGGCAGTGTCTGCCGATCCAGATAACTCAAGACAATCGCCGCGCTGACGAGCAACGCGATACGCCAGCGCAACGTGGAGCGGGTGTTGGGCGATGTCGGCGCGGGAATCATTATTGCCGCTCGTCCAAGATTTGAATCGTCGTGGCCGGCCCAAGGTCGGCGGGCGGCGTCCAGGAACGCAAAGCCCATACTACTTTTTTGTCGGGCGTGATTTCGATGGCTTGGACGGGCGCGTTGCTGGAATCAAGTTTGCCTGACCACTGGTTGAACCAGTTATTGATGAGCGTGTTTCCATTCGGCAGACGCGTGCCGAGTTGCAAGTTTGCAAATTTGTAATCCGGCGCGTCGGCGGGCGTCCATTCCCAGACCGTTTCGCCCTTGCGGTTCACTTCGCGCACGAATTTTTTATTGCTGGCGACGAGGATGTTTCCGTTCTTGAGCGGCGCGGCTGACCAGATGCCCGGCACATCCAGCGACCAAAGTTCCTTGCCGGTGAAGTCATACTCCACAACTTTTCCAGAATCCATGTGCGCGACAAGGATGGTGCCCGCATCCGTCAAGCGCGCGTGGCGGAACTGCCCGTGAACGCTATTGGTGTTCTTCACCGGCAACTCAAACTGGCGCTCGATGTTCCCCGTGGATTTGTTGACGACGACGAACTTCGCCGGGTTTCCATTCTGGATGAACCACACGCGGTCCGGGCCGAGGGGCTGCGCGGTGTGAATTTCCGTGTTCGTGGACGCATCGTAATTCCAAACTTCCTGTTTGTTGGCGGTGATTTCGGTGACGCCATACTGGTGCGCAAAGAGAATGTTTCCATTCGGCAGGAGCATCGCATCGCTGATCTCACCCCTGCCCGGATGCGTGTAAGACCAGACGATTCCACCGTTCCGCACGATATACATCCGCTCGTCTTTTGATTCGCCGGCGTAGAAGAAATCGTGCTGCGCCAGTCCTTGGCCGGGCAAAACAGCGGGGGCATTTGGAATCGGGTTCGTCGCTGCCATGATTGCCGACGAAGCCAAAACATTTGTGGCAACGCGATCGGCGGAATAACCTTTCAGCGCGACAGACGCACCGAGCGCAAGGAGAACGGACAATTGGGAAAATTTCATGGCTTGGAATTTTTATCCATTTTATTCGGGCATGGACTTGTGGTTGCGATACTGATATATCAGTCAGCTTAGGTGTCAAGCCGTGAATAAAAAATCCGCCAGCCACGCCCGCCGGAAAACTGCGCCGCCGATTTCATCCGCAGCGGCCGCCGCCGGGCCGCATGTGCGGACACATTCGCTGGCGGTGCGGGCTTATCTCGAAATCCGCAACCAGATTCTCAAGGGCGAATTGCCCGTCGGCATGGCGCTCGCACGGCGGAAGCTGGCGGCGGCGCTGAACATCAGCGTGCCGCCCGTCAGCGAGGCGTTGCAGCGGCTGGAGCGCGAAGGTTTGGTCGAAAGCAAGCCGCGCGTGGGCACGCGTGTGCGGATTCCGACCCGACAGGACATCGAAGACCGAAGCTTGGTGCGGGAAGCTTTGGAGACGCAGGCCGCCCGGCTTTTTGCCGAACGCGCGACGGCGGCGGAAAAAAAAGAATTGCGCCAGATGGGACGACGCGTTGACCAGCTTTACGCCGCCTGCGAGAAAAGTTCCGACGACCGCGAGTTTTTATTTTCCGTCAACACCTATCACATGAAGCTGCATCTGCACATCGCGGAATGTGCGCGTTGCCCGGCTTTGCGTGATGCCATCGAGAAGGAACAGGTGTTGATCTTCAACTGGCTCTACGACACCGCCGTGGAGCGGCGCTCGCTGGCCTCGGATTATCACTCCCGCCTGACGGACATCCTTGCCCGCAACACGCCGGCACAGGCCGACGCGGCGATGCGGCAACACATCCGTCACGGACTGCAAGAGGTGCTGTCCGGACTGGCGCGCATGGACGACACAGAAAACGGCTGGCGTCAAAAAAAATATCCGAAACAACCCAGGCCATGAACTGATGTTTCTCGTTTTCACTTGAGGCGATAACTGTTCATTGAAGCCAGGCGTCAAAAAAACAAATTTTAAGGCTGGCCATCAGACGAACATCCGATGCATTTCCTGGGCGGGTATGGTTAAATGCCGCCACCGCCCGATGCGCATCCAAACCAGCCAAACCAGCGACGAAAGACATTCCTGCATTGTGAAACGCCAGTTTGACAAAAACAATTTTTTCCGAGAACTGGTGCAGTGACGCGTATTAAAAACCAGTCTCAAGGAATTTTGTTCATGAAAATTGCTGGATATAAGCCCGCACAGATCATCTTGCTGGCGGTCATGTTGGGAGCATGTGAAACCAGCCGCGCGCAAACATCCTGGGCGGCGGCGGCCAACGGCAATTGGAACAGCGCCGCCAGTTGGTCGCCGGCCGTTGTGCCCGGCGTGGGAACCAACGCCTCCATCATTGTCGCGGGCACTTACACGGTGACTTACAATTCGGCCATGTCCGCCGGGAGCATCGCCTCGCTCACGCTTGGTTCGAACACGAGCATCCCCACGCTCACGCTCACGGCGGCGGGATTTAATGTGGCAGGCACGACCACTTTCGTGGATACCTCGGCGGAAGTCATCAACGTCAACAGCGGCGGCGTGATGACCAACGGCACGCTCGCCATGACCAGTCGCAATGCCGTCATGAACGTGAACAATGGCGGCATTCTCACCAACGGCACCACACAGGTTGCCAATAATAACAGCGTTGATGGGGCGAACATTCTGAAGATCAATTCCGGTGCGACCGCCAACCTCGGAGCCGTCACTATTGGCCGTCATACCCAATCTTCGTCGGACGGCCTGATCATCGCAGGCGGCACCGTCTCTGCCAGCAGCATTGATGTGGGCATCCGAAATTCCTACGCAAACATGGCAGTCAGCGGCGGCACCGTCACCAACGCCGGCAGTCTCCGGTTGGGAACCGGCTCGGCCACGGCTGGACGGGAGATCCGTTATTCTCAAACCGGCGGCACGGTCGGCTGCGCGGGGACGGTGGATTTGGCCGTGGCGGGCAGCTACACGGTTTGGTTCAGCGTGCTCAACGCCGGCTCGACATTTTACGCCGACGGCATCCGGATTTTTCCCAATGCGGTTTCGAGCGCGGTGGCGCGGCTCACCAACAGCGGCAATATGTATCTCGGCGCAGGTGGATTCAAAGTTTTCAATACGAGTTCGGGCAGTTACACCGTGGCGTTGAATGACCAGAGTGTTCTGGGTGCGACGGCTGATTGGGCGGCCAACGTCAACATGGTTGCGCCGAGCGGAACCATCACCTTCAAAGCCGCCGATGCCGCCGGCACGGCGCACAACCTCACGCTCACCAATCCCATCAGCGGCGGCGCGAGTCTCACGAAGTCAGGTGGGGGCACGCTCACGCTCCTCGGCGCGAACACCTACGCCGGCAACACCACGGTTGGTGCCGGACTGCTGGTTTTGGGCAACGCCAGCGCGCTGCCCAAGGCGACGGCGTTGACTCTCGGCGGCAGCGGCACGACGGGCATTTTGGAGCTGGGCGGTTTCAATATTCAAATCAGCGGGCTGGCAACGGGCAGCGGCGGTGTTGCGGCGAACCAGCTCATCACCAACAGCAGCGCGGCGAACACGTCCACACTCACATTCAGCAACAGCGCGGCCAATTCCACTTTCGGCGGCGTCATCGCGGGCGGAAGCAAACCGGTTGCGCTGACGTTGCTCGGCGGCAATCTGACGTTGAGCGGACAAAACACTTACGCGGGAAATATTTTCATCAGCAACGGAAAGCTCGCGTTGAGCGGAGCCGGTTCCGCGTTCACCGGCGCGGCAATTGTGTTGAGCAACGACGCCGCGATTCTCGACCTGACCGGCATGAACAGCCTTGCGCTTGCTTCCGGCCAGAGTCTTTCCGGCTACGGCATCGTCACCGGCAGCGTGACGGCTGCGAGTTGTCCCATCACGCCCGGCGCGAATGGTGTGGCCAGCACGTTGGCCATCGTCGGCAACCTGACATTGAACGGCAGTGTCACCAATCAGTTTGATCTTCTGCTCGACCCGAACGCGGCAGGCAGCGATCTGATTAACGTGAACGGCGCGTTAAATGTGAGCGGAGTTAATACGATTAAACTCAATCCCCTTGGCGGTTCGTTATCGGCTGGCACTTACAAGTTGATCAAGTGCGGTTCAATCGGCAGCGGCGGCCCGGCGAATTTCCAGATAACCGGTTCAGCCGGCCCGAGTTTGCAGGCAACGATCAGCCTGACGGCAACCAGTGTTGATCTGACGATCACGCAAACCAGCGGCACGGATCGTGTGTGGGCCGGCGACGGTGTCGCCAATTTTTGGGACTACACGACGACGAACTGGTTGAACACCAGTTCGCCCGATCTTTTCGCAGACGGCAATGTAGTAACCTTCGACGACACCGGTTCGACCAACCCGGCGGTGAGTCTCGTCGGGGCGCTCAAGCCGAATACGATCACGGTGGATGCGGCCGTGGATTATACTTTCAGTGGCAGCGGCAAATTCAGTGGGGCGACCGTTCTGACCAAAACGAATTCAGGCACGCTGACCATTCTCACTGACAACGATTACACCGGTCTGACGATCATCGCCCAAGGCACGGTGCAGGTCGGCAACGGCGGCAGCTCCGGCTCGCTCGGGACGGCTGCGATTCAGGACAACGGCACGCTGGCTTGGAACCAATCTGACAATGACATTCTCGGCGTCGCCATCAGCGGCACCGGTCAATTGATTCAGGCAGGGCCAGGTTCGCTGATCTTGAGTGCGACCAACACTTATGGCGGCGGCACGACTATCAGCACCGGGACTTTGCAAATCAGCACCGGTGGCTCGCTCGGCGGCGGCAACGTGACCAATAATGCGGCACTCGTCTTCAGCAGTTCTGGCAACAACACCGTCGGCAGTTCGATCAGCGGCTCCGGCAGTTTGACCTTGTCGGGAAGCGGCACGCTGACGCTCACGGGCAACAACTCTTTCAGCGGCGGCACCACGATCAGCAACAGCACCTTGCTGGTGAACAATACTGTTGGCAGTGGCACAGGTTCGGGAGCCGTCACAGTCTTCAGCGGTGGCAAACTCGGCGGCAGCGGCGCGATTGCCGGCCCGGTCACGATCAACACCGGTGGCACGGTAAATCCCGGCAATGGCATCGGCACGCTGACGGTCAGCAATGATTTCACGGCAAACACCGGCGCAATTTTCAACTATGCTTTGGGCACCAACAGTGATCGCATCGTGGTGAGCGGGAATCTGAATTTAAGCGGCACGTTGAACCTCACCGACAACGGTGGCCTCGGCAATGGAACCTACACGCTGTTCACTTACGCGAGCAATCTCGTGATGCGAACCTTCACACTCGGCACCGTTCCCTCGGGAAAACTTTACCAGATTGACAACTCCACGCCCGGCCAGGTGAATGTGATTGTGGGTGTGATCGCCACGAATGTTCCGGCCTTTCCGGGCGCGCTCGGTTTTGGTTCCAGCGCCACCGGGGGACGCGGCGGAAAAATCTATCATGTCACGACGCTTGCGGACAGCGGCACCGGATCATTCCGCGACGCCGTCGGCACCTCGGGTCGCATCGTTGTTTTTGATGTCGGGGGTTACATCGCGCTGAATACGGCAGTGAGTGTGAAGGGAAACATCACCATCGCCGGCCAGACCGCGCCGGGCGGCGGCATTGGTTTCAAGGGCGGCGAAATTTCCTTCGCCAATTCCGCCAACATCATCTGCCGTCATATCCGCATCCGGCCCGGCAGCGACACGGCGAGCACCGGTGACGATTGTCTCAGCCTTTATCAGGCCAGCAACGTGATTTTGGATCATGTCTCCCTTGAGTTCGGACCGTGGAACAACATTGACGCCGTGGGTTGCGCCAACATCACGGTGCAAAATTCCATCAACGCGAACCCGACCTACCAGCAGTTCGGCGCACACACCGAATCGGTCGGCCAGAGCTATTCCTGGTTCTACAACATCTTTGCAAACTCTCATAACCGGAACCCGCTCGCGAAGATCAACACGGTTTACATCAACAACATTCTTTACAACCACTCCGCCGGCTACACGACCCATACCAGCACTCCTTTCAAACACGATATCATCAACAACTACTTCATCTGCGGTCCAGGTTCGGGTGGCGGGGGAAACAGCTGGTTTCAGATTGATAACAACCAGAGCATATATTTCACAGGCAACCTGAAGGACACCAGCCTGGACGGCGTGCTCAACGGCAGCACGACGGTTCCGTTGCCTGGCTACCAAGGCGGCGGCACCATTCTTTCTGCGCCGTGGTCAACGTGGACAACCAGCACCAACGTGACCATTTATACTCCGCAGACGGCTTACCGTGTCGCAGTTTCGCAGGC
>DMQW01000476.1 GCA_003455565.1 Limisphaerales bacterium | reverse complement strand
CGTTGCGGCAGCAGCAGGCGGCGGGCGTCACAATGGTCGGGCCAGTGCAAAATCCGCAGGTGCCGTGGGTCGCGGGACTGACGCTGGCGCAGGCGGTGGCCACGGCGAATTACATCGGGGCGCAGGAGCCGAAGAGAATCATCATCACGCGTCAGGGCGAAAGTGCGGCGTTGGACGCGAAAGTTTTGTTCAACGGCACGGACATTCCGCTGGAGATTGGTGATGTGATTGAACTGCGCTGATTTTCAAGGGCAACATTCAACATTCAACATCGAACTCCCAACATCCAATATTTTGCACTGGGTGTTCGATGTTGAATGTTCAGCGTTGAATGTTTTCCTGAAATTCCCCCCCCAAAACTTATTTTGGATAATTTTCAGCTTGGACAGCCTTTGTCCTACCTCCTCTGCGAAAGTGTGGTCGTAATTAAAACAAAATTATGACAACCAACGAACAACTCGAACTCGGTTTCAACGGCAGCCAGGGCCGCCACGGCGGCGCGCAACTCACCCACCGCATGACGCGGGCGAAGTGGTGGTTCGCGCAGATGCGCGCGGCGGTGGCTGATGCGATGGACTGGCAAGCCGTCAACGAACCTCGCCCGGAACAGATGTGGATGCCCGGTGCGAACCGTCAGTTGAAGGGGTGATTGGGGAAAGGCAGAATGAAGAATTAAGAATGAAGAAACAAAATTGGCGCGCGGGTGCGAAAAAAAATCTTCATTCATCCTTCTTTATTCTGCCTTCCCGAAATAACCGGCGCGGATAAATTCGCGGATGACGGCGATTTCCTCCTCGCCGTGGATGGCGTGTTCCTTGGGGAATTCATGCCACTGGACGTTGAGGCCGGCGGTCTTGAGCATCTGGATTTGTTCGCGCACTTTGTCGAAGGGAATGATGGGATCGAAGTGGCCGTGAGTGGCGAGCAGGCGTTGTTGCTTGGTGACGGGCGTGAAGTCGCGGATTAAATTTTCAATTTCAAAAACCCAGCCGCTGATGCCGACGATGCCGGCGAGCCGGTGCGGATAGCGCAGGCCGGTTTCGATGGCCATGAGGCAGCCTTGCGAAAAACCGCCGAGCGTGATCTGATCGGCGGGAAAATTTTTCGCGCGCAGATCGTCGAGCAATTCAAAAAGCAGTTTGCGGCTGCGCTGAATTCCGGGCGCGATGTTGCCGGGATAATCGAACCACGAATGGCCGCCGTAGTATTCGTCCGGCGCGTTGACGAGCAGATAATTGAGCCACGGCAGATTGAGCGCGCCAGGCAGCCAGCGCCAGCCTTCGGGCGAATCGCCGAGGCCGTGGAGCATGACCAAAAGACGCCGGGAATCTTTTCCGGCGGCGGGGATGAATTCAGCGTGGAGCATCGGCTATTCGTTGGTCGAGGCGGCGCGCAATTTGGCGGCGGCAGCGTCGGTCCAGTCCATGATTTCCTTGCGCTGCGCCTCGGTGAGCCGGGCGTCGGCGTGGATGAGCGTGTATTTTTTTGGCGGCATCTCGCGGTAGCCGAGGACTTCGTTGATGCGGTCCATTTTTTTGGCGGCGCGGACGGCTTCGTCCGGCCAGTCGGAAAAATCCAGTTTTTCGCGGCCTTCGTCCGTGTCGGAAACGATGAGCCACGAGACGGGCGCGACGCGCGAATACCACGGCCATTTGGTTTCATACGAATGGCAGTCGTAACAGGCGGCGCGGATGGAAGTGGCGACGGCCGCCGGCGGCTTGGCGGCGGTGATGAAATCAGTTATCACCGGCGGATTGGTGCGGGCGGGATTGGTCAGTTGCAGCGCGGCAAAAATGCCGAGTGCGGCCAGCAAAATCAGTTTCCACTTTTTCACGTCGGATTATTGGTTGAGACGGTTGGACTGGAGCTTGGCGCGCATGACGTGGATGAGCGCCTTGACGGTCAGCTCGATGAAGAGAAAGGGTTTGCCGATGAAGTCGTTGCCGCCGGCCATGGTGGAGCTGGTGCGGTTGTCGAAATCGTTGAGGCTGGTGACGAAGATGACGGGCGTTTCTTTGTGGTGGGGCAGGGCGCGGAGTTTGGCGCACAGCTCAAAGCCGGTCATGCCGGGCATGTCCACGTCAAGAAAGACGAGGTCGAATTCATTTTCCGTGAGCAGCTTGAGCGCCTGTTCCGGGCTGTCAACATTGACGGATATAAGCCGGGCTTTTTCCAACGCGTAGACGATGGCGCGGCGGGAGATGGCCTCGTCATCCACCACGAGAATTTTCGAGAGCGGGATATCCTGTTTTTCCGGCAGCGTGCCTTTCTCAAAAAGGAAGCCAAGAAAATCCACCGCCGCCGCGACCGTGCGGATGGACGAGGAGTTGATGTTTTTCGGTTTCTCGTAAAGCTCCTTGAGCAGCGCCTCGACGGCGGAGGACATGTGGGCGATCTGCACAAGGCCGGCGATGCCGGCATTGCCGTTGAGCGAGTGGACCTGCCGGTAAAGTTCGTAAACCTGTTTGAGCCGCGTGATTTCATTTTCCGCCTTGACGAGCGTTTGCATGCCGCTACGCAGCGAGTAAAGCGTGGTGGGCAGGTTTTCGATGAAGCTTTTGCGCAAGTCAGCCTGAAACTCGGCGTCGTTTTCGGCGGTCAACGTGGCAGGCTTGCTGACGACAACATCGCCCGTGGAAGGTTGCGCCTGCCGGAGGGCGCCGCTGTCGCCAATCATGGTGCGCACCATTTCGATGACGTCCTTGGGGGTGCAATTGGATTTATAAAGGCATTTGTTCGCCCCGGCCCGCCAGGCGTCCTGGATGAGATTGGCCAGGTAGGTGTTGGAAAAAACGATGACGGGAACCTTGGCAAAATCCGGTTCGCTGCGGATCTCCTTGATGACATCCACGCCGGAAATGGCCGGCAGCATCAGGTCGAGAATGATGAGCTGTGGCTGGAAGGTGCGCATGACTTTCAAACCGGTTTCGCCGTCGGGCGCCGTTTCGGTTTGATAACCTTCGACCGTGAGCTTGTTGCGGTAGACATTGGCTACGATCTGGTCGTCTTCAATGATCAGGATTTTTTTCATGCTGGAGTTAATTTGGTCACAAGGTCGGTCAGGCCCGGCTGCGCCTTCAGAAATTCCCGGACGCGGCCATATTTATGAAAGGCACTCTCGCAGATTTCACCCGCGCCCGTCAATGAGCCGGACGCGCCAAGGTTTTCCAGCGCGTGCAGTTTCGGGACGAGCTGGGTCATGCCCAGCGTGGCGCTGGCCCCGGCGCAACTGTGCGCCACGCGGCGCAGAGCTTCGGCGTTGCCATCGCGGATGGCGTCCTTCATCTGCGTGAACTGCTTGTCCGTCTGGTTGAAAAACATCTCCACCAACTCGCGCAAGCTTTCGTTGTTCCCGTCCGTCAAATCCGTCATGCGATCCATGTCCACCGCCGGTTCAATGTCGGGAATTTCCGGCGACGCGGTTTCCAGCGGCCGGGCTTCGGTCATCACTTTGCCGCCCCAACGCTCGATCATGTCGCGGAGATCTTTGGGCCGGACCGGTTTGGAAAGGTAGTCATCCATGCCGGCGGCGATGCATTTTTCGCGGTCGCCCGGCATGGCGTGGGCGGTCATGGCCACGATGATGATGCGGGACTGATAATGGGCATGTTCGCCGATCATCTGGCGGCGGCGCAACAGACGCGTGGCCTCCAGCCCGTCCATCTCCGGCATCATCACATCCATGAAAATAAAATCAAACGGCTTGGCGTCGAGCATTTCGAGCGCCTCGCGGCCGTTGTCCGCAAGATCCGGCTGATAACCGAGCTGCTGCAGGATGCGCACGGCGACCTTCTGGTTGATGGCGTTGTCATCCACGAGCAAAATGTGCAGCGGCAACTGCGCGGCCATTGACACCGCCAGCCGGGGCGCTTCCGGCGTGCACGCCGCGAGGCGCGGGTTTAACAAGGCGCGTTCCAGCGCGGCGCACAATTGCGCGGGCTTCAACGGCTTCGTGACGCTGTGGGCGAAAAACACCCGGGTCTCGTCGCCGTTGGCCTTTTTGCCGAGCGGCATGAGCATCACGATGGGCAGCATGGCGGCGGCGGGAAATTTTTGGATCTCGGCGGCCACCGCGAGTCCGTCCATGCCCGGCATCTGCAGGTCCACCAGCGCGAGATCGAACTCCGTGTTGCGCCGGAGCAGCTCCATCACTTGCGCGGAATTTTCCACGGCCTGCGGCAGCATTCCCCAGCGACGGCACTGTTCGTAAAGCGAATTCCGGCTGACCGCATTGTCGTCCAAGATCAAAATTTTCAAGTCCGCCAGCCGTGGCAATTTTCCGGCATGCGCGGGCGGTTTGGATTCCGGCGGCGCGGTCACGTTGATGGTGAAATTAAAAGTCGAGCCTGCGCCCGGCACACTTTCCGCCCACATGCGTCCGCCCATCAATTCCACCAGCCGCCGGCCGATGGCGAGGCCGAGGCCGGTGCCGCCGTATTTGCGCGCCGTCGAGACATCCGCCTGCGTGAACGGTCGAAACAATCGCGCCAGCCGGTCCGGTTGGATGCCGATGCCGGAATCGCGCACGGCAAAGTGCAGCCGCAACGCGTTGGGATTTTCCATTTCACCCGCCGCCGGTGCCACCTTTTGCACGCGGAGAAAAACTTCGCCGCGCTCGGTGAATTTCACCGCGTTACCAAGCAGGTTCACGAGCACCTGCTGCAACCGCTGACCGTCGCCCTCCACCAGTGACGGAATCGCGTCATCGGCTTCGTAGCCGAGGTCCAGATTTTTCTCCAGCAGATGCGTCGCGAGCAGGTCCAGCGATTCCTCGATGCACGCCCGCAGGTCAAACGGCCGTTTCTCTAGTTCCATTTTGCCGGCCTCGATTTTGGAGAAGTCCAGGATGTCGTTGATGATGGTCAACAGTGATTCGCTGCTGTTGAAGATGGTGTCCAGGTAGCCGCGTTGATCCGGCGTGAGCCCGGTCTCCAGCATCAGCGCGGCCATGGCGATGATGCCGTTCATCGGCGTGCGGATTTCATGGCTCATGGCCGCGAGGAATTCCGACTTGGCGCGCGAATTGGCCTCGGCGGTGCGGCAGGCCTCGGTGAGTTCCTGCTGGCAGCGGGTTAAATCCTCCAGCCGCCGTTTCAATTGCACGGCACTGCGCAAACGCGACCGGAAAAGTCCGTTTTCAAAAGGGCATTGGATGAATTCATTCAGTCCCAGATCAAACGCGCGCAAAACCGCTGTCGTTTCGCCGCCCGGCGACAAGCCAACGCTGAAGGCGGGCGTCGCGGGCGGATGATGCTTGAGTTGGCGCAATAAATTAAGGCTGTCCGCCTCGGCCGATTTCAAATCCAGCAGCACCACATCCGGCGGATGGCTTTGCATGAAACGCAGTGCGTCCGCGTAATTTGCGGTGAAGCCAATGTTGCCGCCATCCACGCGGATGACGAGCGCAACCGCCTCGGCCAGCTTGGGATCGTTGCCGAGCAGGAGCGCTTGAAATTTGGTTTGGATCATGGCGGCGCGTTCGATGAATGAACGCTAGCGGTGGCGGGTTTAACAAAAAATTGTTCTGTCAGCCAGTTGATTTTTCACGTCGTTCCGAAAGAATCATTGCTGGCGTGCAGGGCTGACGATAAACTTCAGCCATGCTGCAAACCGTTTCCGAGCCTCGCGCGGACGGCGCTGCCGGCTCCGTTGCCGGAGCGCAGTTGGCCGCCTACCGCTTCATGCTGAAGGCCCGGCTGCTGGATGATAAATTCGCCGCGCTTTACCGCGCCGGCAAAATCCATGGCGGTGTTTTTATCGGCAAAGGACAGGAAGCCTTGAGTGCAGCCACCGGCGTCTCGCTGAAAAAAACCGACGTCTTCGCCCCGCTCATCCGCGATGCCGCTGGCCGGCTGGCGTTTGGTGAACCGATTATTGATGCTGTCCGCACCTATCTCGGCTCCGCGCTTGGTCCCATGCGCGGGCGCGATGGCAACGTCCACCGCGGCCGTCCGCAAACCGGCCTGCTGCCGATGATTTCGCATCTCGGCGCAATGATTTCCGTCGTGAACGGAGTTTTATTCGCACGCCGGATGAAAGGGATTTCCGGCAGCGTCGGCGTCGCCAGCCTCGGCGAGGGTGCGACTTCCACCGGCGCATTTCACGAAGCCTTGAACCAGGCCGCCGTCGAAAAACTCCCGCTCATCCTCGTTGTCGCCAACAATCACTACGCCTATTCCACGCCCAACTCCCGGCAGTTCGCCTGTGCCGATCTTGCCGAAAAAGCCGTCGGCTACGGCGTCGGGTCGCACTCCGTGGACGGCACGGATTTGGCCGCCTGTCTCGCCACGCTCACGGAAGCGGTCGGCAACGCCCGCGCCGGTCACGGCCCGCAACTCGTCGTCGCCAATCTTCTCCGGCTCTGCGGCCACGGCGAACACGACGACGCCAGTTACATTGATCCGAAATTAAAAAAATCTCCGCTGGGCCGCGACTGCCTGAAAGTTGCGGAAGATTTTCTGGTGGAAGAAAAAATTGCCGACGCCGCCCAGCTCGCAGTCTGGCGCAGCGAAACCATCCGCGAAATCGAAGACGCCGTCGCCATCGTCCAGCGCGAACCCGCGCCGGATCCATTTGCCGAAAAATGGTGCGCGATTGCCTCCGTGCATCTCGGTGAAACTCACGAATAAAATTTTGAAAACATCGAACATCCAACGCCCAACATCCAACACCCAATGCGCCCGCGTTGCCGGTCATGGGATGTTCGGTGTTGGATGTTCGGTGTTGGATGTTTCCCTTTCATTCCCCGCATGAGCATTACCTACCTCGATGCCATCCGCGAAGCCCAGGCCCACGCCTTGCGCGCCGACCCGCGCGTGTTCATTTACGGCCAGGATGTCGGCGCGTTCGGCGGCGCGTTCAAGGCCACCAAAAATCTGGCGGTGGAATTTCCAGGACGCGTGCTGGACGCGCCCATCAGCGAAGACGCCATGATCGGCTTGGCCGTCGGCGCGGCGATTGAAGGCCTGCGGCCGATTATTGAAATGCAGTTCGCCGATTTTTCCACCGTCGGTTTCAACCAGATCGTCAACCAGGCCGCGACCCTTTTCTGGCGCACAAATGTTTCCTGTCCCATCATCGTGCGATTGCCGTTCGGCGGCACCTCCGGCGGCGGGCCATTCCACAGCCAGTGCATTGAGGCGATTTACGCGCATTATCCCGGCCTCGTCGTGCTGACGCCCGCGACGGTCGAGGACGCCTACAGCATGTTGATCGAAGCCGTGGCGATTGATGACCCGGTGATTTTTTGCGAGCACAAATTTCTTTACCGCCATCTCAAGGCCGAGAAATTGCCGAGCGAAGCCCTGCCCGTCGGCAAAGCGCGCATCGCCCGCGTTGGTCGCGACCTGACCATCGTGGCTTACAGCGCGATGGTTCACGAGGCGCTCGAAGCCGCGACGGAACTTGCGACCGAAGGCTGGCAAATCGAAGTCGTGGATTTGCGTTCCGTGAAACCGCTCGACACCGACACGGTGATCGCCAGCGTCGCGCGCACGGGGAAATTACTCTGCGTCGGCGAAGCGTGGCCGTGGGGCGGCGTCACCGCCGAGGTCATCGCGCGCGTCGCCAGCGAAGGCTACGGTTTGCTTGACGCGCCGCCGCAACGGCTCAACGCCAAGGACACGCCCGTGCCATATCATCCGAATTTGTGGACCGCGCACCGTCCGACGGCCCGCGCGGTCGCCACCGCGGCCCGAAAAATTTTAAGACAATGAACCCAATGAAAAATGCAAAATTAAAAATTAAAAATGTCCGGACTTTGAGCGCACACGGCTGGGTTCACCATTTTGTATTTTTAATTTTTAATTTTTAATTTCACCCATGCAAATTCCCATCATCATGCCGCAGCTCGGCGAATCCATCGCCGAGGCCGCCATTATTAATTTTCTCGTGCAGCCGGGCGACCACGTCGAGGCCGACCAGGACCTGATTGAAGTCGAGACGGACAAGGCCACCATGACCGTCGCCTCGCCGTGCAAAGGCCGGATCGTAAAATTCACCGCGCAACTGAACGAGAGCTACGCCGTCGGCGCCGCGCTCGGACAAATCGAAGTCACCAATGAGGAAGCCGCGCACATGGGCCTGGACGTTTCCGCGCCGCCGAAAACTTCCGAGACCGAACGCATTTCAAAATCCGAAGTCAACGTCAGCCACAACAAGAGTCGCGTGCAGCCGACCGTGCGCGGCCTGCCGGTGCCGGCGAACGCCGCCGGCGCGAGCTATCTTTCGCCCCGGCTCAAGGCGCGCATGGACGAACTTGGTTTGCACGCCGCCGACCTCGCGGGCGTGGCCGGCAGCGGCGCGGCGGGCCGCGTGACCGTCGAGGATTTCGAGAAATACATCGCCAGCCTCGAAAAACATCAGATGAGCGCGGCGTCCTCCATGCGCGTGGCCGTGGCCGATGCCATGCGCCGCAGTTGGACGCGACCGCTCGCCACCGTCGGCCTGCCCGTGGTGCTTGATGCCGTCCTCGCACATCGCAAGGCGTCAA
>DMQW01000009.1 GCA_003455565.1 Limisphaerales bacterium | reverse complement strand
AATGGCGTTGCGGTGGATTCTGGAATTTCCCGGGAACGGCAGAGATTTTTTAATTTTCATTTGGCGTGTCATTCCGTGCGCGCCGTTTTAGTTGCGGACGGGCGGCGGGCAGGGACTACTGGTTCAACTCGTAATTCAAGAACGAGAGGCAATAAATCGCCGCCGTCTCCACGCGCAAGGTCAAACTGCCGAGCGTGATGGGCCATGCGCCCGCCGCTTCGATGGCTTTCAATTCATCCATCGTGAAATCGCCTTCCGGCCCGATCCAAACGCCGACGCTTTGCGGCAAACGTCCGTGTTTCGCTTCAAACTCGCGCAAAATTTCGCGCGGATGACGGCGTTCCTTTTGCAGCGAGCCAACGAGCAGCAGATCAAATTTTTCTTTGCGCGCCAGAAATTGTTCAATCGTCAGCGGTGCTTCAACTTTCGGCAGCCACGCCGCGCCGCATTGTTTGATGGCTTCGATGGCGACCTGCTGCCATTTCTCGCGTTTGCTTTCCGCGCCCTCGCCGTCGAGTTGCGTCACGACGCGTTCGGTCAGCAGCGGCACAATTTGATGCGCGCCGAGTTCAACGGCTTTCTGGATGATGCCCTCGATGATTTTTCCCTTGGGCACGGCGACGAGCAACGTGATGGCGCAGGGCAGGGCGGGCGTGGATTTTTTTTCCTTCACCACGAGCGCGAGGGAATCTTTCGCGGTATTTTCAACTTCGCAGAAAAATTCATTGCCCGCGCCGTCGAGGACGGCGACGCGTTCGCCGCGTTTCAACCGGAGAACGTGCAGCGCGTGGTGCGCCTCGCGACCTTCGAGTCGCAGCGCATTTCCGCGACAACTTTCCGGCGGCAGATAAAAACGGTGCATAAATTCTTTCGTAGCAGCCGACGTAAATCAGCTCTAATTTTAATTCACGGAAAAAATGAGCCGACTTACGTCGGCGGCTATAAATTTTATTTGAAAAACTTCTTCGCCTTCTCAAAAAACCCTTGTGCGAGCGGCGCTTCCTGGCCGTCGCAGAGCGCGGCGAATTCCTGCAGCCGGGCTTTTTGATCGTGGTTCAAATGCGTCGGCACTTCCACCTGCACGCGCACATGCAGATCGCCCTGGCCGTAGCCTTGAAGATTTTTGATGCCCTTGCCTTTGACGCGCAGCACGGTGCCGGGCTGGGTGCCGGCGGGAATTCTTATCGTCGCCTTGCTTTCGAGCGTCGGCACTTCGATCTCCGCGCCGAGCGTGGCCTGCACGAAACTCACCGGCACTTCGCAGAGCAGATCATCGCCGTCGCGCTGGAAGATTTCGTGATGTCTGACCGACAGAAAAACATACAAGTCGCCCGACGGGCCGCCGCGAAAACCCGCTTCACCGTTGCCGGCGGAGCGCAGGCGCGAACCGCCTTCGACGCCGGCGGGAATCCGCAGCTTGATTTTTGAGGCGCGCTGATTTTTGCCGTCGCCGTGACACGTCTTGCACGGTTTTTCCATGAGCCGGCCCGCGCCTTTGCAGTGCGGACAGGTCTGTGCGATGCTGAAAATGCCGCGCGAGGTCAGCACCTGGCCGCGACCGCCGCACGTCACGCATGTTTTTAATTTTGAACCGGCTTCCGCGCCCGCGCCGCCGCAGGTTTCGCACTTGTCGAGCTTGGTGACGGAAATTTCCTTCTCGCAGCCGAGCGCGGCTTCTTCGAGGGAAATTTCCAGATCGTAACGCAGATCGTCGCCGCGTTGTGGTTGCGACGGGTCATTTTGCTGGCCGCCGAAAAGGTTTTCAAAAATGTTGCCGCCCGCGCCGCCGCCAAAGACATCGCGGAAAATGTCGAACGGATCATGGAAGCCGCCGCCCGTGCCGCCGCGACTGGCGCGGTGGCGCGGATCGAACGCGGCGTGGCCGAACTGGTCGTAGGCGGCGCGTTTCTGCGGATCGCTCAAGGCTTCGTAGGCTTCGCCAAGTTCCTTGAATTTTTCCTCCGCCGCGTGGTCGCCCGGATTTTTGTCCGGATGAAATTTCACGGCGAGTTTGCGGTAGGATTTTTTGATGCCGTCGGATGTCTCCTCGCGGCTGACTTCCAGGATTTCGTAGTAATCGCGTTTGGCCATTGGAAAGGTCGAGTTACGAATTGCGAATTATGAACTGGCCGCCGGCAGTTTGGCGACGATGACAGTGGCGGGGCGGAGCAGGCGTTCGCGGAGCTTGTAGCCCTTGCGGAGCTGCTGGGCGACGTGGCCTTCGGGAATCTCGGCGGTCTCCAACTGCGAAACGGCTTCGTGCAGATTCGGGTCGAACGGCTGGCCGGCGGATTCAATTTCTTCGAGGCCGGTTTCGGTGAGCGCGTTTTTCAACTGCTGCTGAATCATCGTCACGCCGGCCGAGAGCGACGCGAGCTTGTCGCCTTGCGCGGTCTGCGCGGCGGCGAGCGCCATCTCGAAATTATCGAGGACAGGCAGAAGTTTCTGGAGCAGCGCAATGCTGGCATAGTGCGCGGACTCAATTTTTTCGCGCGCGGCGCGTTTCTTGAAATTCTCGAAATCGGCGGTCGTGCGCAGCAGACGATCCCAGTTTTCATCGGCCTTGGCGGCGCGGGTTTGCAGTTCCGCAATCTGTTCCGGGGTCGGCCCGGCGTCTGCGAATGGCGGTGTTTCAGCTTTGGTTTTGCTCATGGGCTTTTTCTTTCCAAACATTCAGGCGCGCAAAATAGCAGAGACGAGATGGTCGGGCAACGGGCAAGACGCCCTGATGATGTCCTAATCTTAATCTTAATCTGTTTCAAAAGCCGATTAAAATTAGGATTATGATTACGATTAAGAGACTGTTGGCGTTCCGGAAATTAGAAATTTATTGCGGCGGCACGAGTTTTTGGAATTCCGGCAGGGCGCGAAGCGCGTTGAAGCGCTGGTCGGTGCGGGCGGCGGTCAGCAGATCGGTGGCGGATGGATTGGTGGCAAGCCGCTTGGTGTTCATATTGAGCGCAATTTTCAGATTTTGCAGCGCCAACGGCGTCTGGCCGGTGATGGCCTGAAAAGCCGAGAGATCGTAAAGTGGTTCAGGCCGGTCGGGCGCGAGCGCGACGAGTCTTTTGAGGGCGGTCTCCAGTTTGCCGAAGCTGCCGAGTTGCGCGTAGTATTGGGCGATGGCGGCGGTATCCTGGAATTTGAGGTTGGGGCTGGCGAACGCCTGATCCAGCAACTCGACCGCGCGGTTAGTCTGCTGGAGTTGCAGATAAGTGCCGCCGAGCGTGATGAGATTTTGAAAGTTGGCGGGGTTGGTGCGCGCCGTGTTTTCCATCTGGTCAATCTGGCTGACGGTCTGGGAGCGTTCGGCGTTTTGCTTTTTATACTGCTTGAGTTGTTCGAGGAGATTGGAGATCTGATCGTTGTAGGGATCAAGTTTCTTGCAGGTTTCGGCGATAATGACGGCGTCGTCAAACCGGCCGAATTGCAGGAGAAAATTCACATAGCGATAAACCGCTTCCGGGCTGTAAGGGCAGAAGGCAAACGATTGCTTGAAGGCGAAATCGGTCTCGCGCACCAGCGCGGCCTGGCTGGCGGCGGATTTCTGGCGGAATTCCGGCGGGCATTGCGGGCCGAGGCGCCAGTAATACATTCCCGCCTGCGAACTGCGGAGTTTGGAGAAGGCTTTCTGACCGTCATCATCGCGGACGAACCGGCGGTCGCCGGTGAAGCCCTTGTAATTATTGCTGATATAGGTGCGTTCGCAGAAGTCGGCGATTTCCTTGACGCTGGTGTCGTAGGTGATCCAGTTGCCGCAGAGCCGGGCGGAAAATTTGGTCCAGAACTGGTGGTCAAGCTGGAACACGTCATCGGAAAGTTCGGCCTGCGTGTTCCGGTTGATTTTCATGATGATGCCGAACGGGGTTTCGTAGGGATACATCCAGTCGAGCGGGAAACTTTCCTCGACGTAAAATTCGTTGGTGGGATTGTTGTCGAAGATGACCTTGCACAACAGGCCGTTAATCATCATCACCGCGACCTGGCCGGAGACCTGGACGCGGCCATTGTCCACATTCACATTTTCACCGGGTTTGAGCTGGCCGAGCTGCTGGCGGCGGGCGACGTCATCCGTGTAATCCTGAAAACATTTCTGCGAATCCGCCGGTGACGGGATGTAAATTTCGCTCGGCGGATAGACGCCTTCCGCGCGGCGTTTGGTTTCGACGTGAAGACCCCACGCGGTGAACGGACGGTCGAGGACGTTGAAAGCTAAATCTGAAAGGCCATTGACCAACGAGTTGTCCGGGCCGAGCGGGATGCCGAGGACGTAGCGGATGAATTCGCGGAAGAACGGCGGATCAATCTGCTTGGAGCGGTTGTATTGCGCCCGGAGGTAGTCGAGATAAGTGCCATCCGCCAGCGCGTTTTGCGTGATGAGATAACAATCGCGGCGGTC
>DMQW01000430.1 GCA_003455565.1 Limisphaerales bacterium | reverse complement strand
AACAATTTATCAAACAAACAGGCGCGATTGGGTTTGAAGATTCGGCAGCGACCAACCTATTTGAGCGGTCGTTCAAGGTGAACACGAACACGTTCCCTGCCAGTTTGCGGAAACAAACTGGCTTGCAAACCAACAGTGTTTCGGTGATGGCTAGGAATCTTTTCAATAAATTGGGAGTGGATTGGGAATCGCCCAAAGGCAACGCGGTTTTCTTCAATGACGGGCTGGGTCGGTTGTTTGTAAGAGCGACGGAACCGGATTTGGACACGATTGAACGTGCTATTCAAGCGCTCAACTACACGCCACCGTATGTTCACATCAAGGCGCGGTTTCTGGAAGTGCCTCAAAAGACATTTCAGGATTTGGTTAGGCCAAACCTGCTCACCAATGATGCCGTTAAATCAGGAACGAATACTGGGCCGGATTTGCTGACTAATGAAAAATTCAAAGCCGTCTTGCGGGCGTTGGAACAGCGCGATGGGGTTGTGGCCCTGGCCGAGCCGGACGTGACCACGATCAGCGGGCGGCAGACGCAAATGCGAGCGACGCAAATTATTAATGTGGTTACAAACTTAGCCTTGCAGGAAAATGGAACCAATGGGTCAATTATTCCACAGACGTCAACTGTAGAGACCGGTCCGGTGCTGGACGCGGTTCCCTACGTCTTGTCCGACGGCTACACCATCAACTTGGCGCTGATCCCGTCGTTGACGGAATTCTTGGGCTACGACAAATCCACCAACACCACGACGGCCTACAATCGCGCCGGAGAAAAAATTGACGTGCCAAAATTTTTGCCCCGTTTTTCGGTCAGGCAGATCGTGACGACCTTGAATTTGTTGGATGGCCAGACAGCAGTGATTGGCGGCTTGCTGGAAAAAAATTATGTCGGCGGTAAAGAAGTCGCCGACAAATCAAAATCCAGCGACAAGGAATTGCTGGTTTTCGTCACCGCCACCCTCGTTGACCCGGTGGGCAACCGCGTCCACACCGACGAGGAGTTGCCGTTCGCGCATAAGGGAATTCCTCCGCAGCCGCCAAAGCCAAAATGATTCGTTGCCAGTTCGTCACACGGATTTAACCGGGCCGAGGTTGCGCCGGGCGCGATCCTGGTTAAAGCGAGTGAAGTGAAATGATTTTGATTCCCGACACCCGGAACATCGGTTTGCCGGGCAGTTCGCTGGTGATGAATTCATCCGCGCCCTGGCGGATGGCGGAAGCGAGATGCAAAGCATCCATTGCGGCGAGTCCGTATTTTTTTGCCAGTGTCAACGATTCAACTCCCAATTCCTCGCTCAATGGTTCGCTGGCGATGCCCTTAAAATGATCATTGTAATATTCCAACTCTGCCCGGCGTTTTTCAAAGGTTGGCTTGGGCAATAATTCCAGCTTCACCGCGTCCGAGGTTAAAAAATCGCGCGACTCATCCGCCACAATGCTCTTGGCCTCAATGCTCCTCGGCGAATTTCCAAGCCACGCGGACAACAAAACTCCCGAATCCAGAAAAGTTTTCAATGAAGGCCTCCGCGCCGCTCGCGCAGTTCGCGTGCGATGCCCTCATCATCCAATGGTTCGCCTCGTTCCGCCGCGCCCTTATCAAGAATGGCTTTCAACCGGCGTCCACGCTCGGTTGTCGGCTTCCATTCCGGTTCGCGGCGCTGCGAGATTTTTTCCTCCAGCGCGGAGATGATGAACCGGCTGCGGCCTTTGTGGGCATCGGGCAGGGCGCGGAAAATTTTCAGCGGCACCTTCACGCTCACCAGTTTGGTCGTAGTCATACCTGAGGTAATACCGCAGGCCGGGCTTTTGTCAATTTCATTTCAACTGGGATTCCCGGCAATGTGAAGGTGAGGTCAAATTCCCCCGTTTCCAGTTCGTGACGTGGATTTAACCCGGCTGTCTTTGTGTTTGGCGCAAGGCCAGCTAGGTTGTCAGCATGGTGCCGCGTATTTTGATCGTGGATGACGAGCATGATTTCATCGAGCTGTTGCAATACAAACTCGGCGGACACGGCTATGACTTGATCGTGGCCAACGACGGCGTCCACGCCTTGAGCCAGGCACGCCAGATGAAACCGAATCTCATCCTGCTCGATATTTTGCTGCCCGATCTCGACGGCCTGTCCGTCTGTGAAATTTTGCGCCGCCAGCCGGCCACCAAAAAGATTCCCGTTATTTTCATGAGCGCGCTCACCGGCGATGTGACCAAGCGCACCGCCGCCATGCACGCCGAGGATTTCTTCACCAAGCCGCTCGACCTTAACCGGCTGGAAAAGCGCATCGGCGAATTGCTGCATATCGCCCCGGCGGCGAACTAATTCTTCCTCTTAATCTTAATCGCAATCCTAATCTTAATCGGTTTTTCCGGCGATTAAGATTACGAGCAGGATTAAGATTAAGAAAAGACTTCTAGTGCGCTTCGCTTGACACTGCTGCGCGCAAACTTCATTTTCTTGTGATTGTTTTTTAATTACAAAATTTTAAATGAGCACATCACACAATTTGTTCGGAACGCTGCAAAACTTTGAACTCGGCAATGGCCAGCCGGGAAAATTCTATTCACTGCCTGCGCTGGAAAAAGCCGGCGTCGGCCCCATCTCCAAACTGCCGGTCTCCATCCGCATCGTGCTGGAAGCCGTCCTGCGCAATTGCGACGGCAAAAAAGTCAGCGAAGCGAACATCAAAGAACTCGCCAACTGGCAGCCGACTGGGACGCGCACGGCGGAAATCCCGTTCGTCGTTGCGCGCATCGTGCTGCAGGATTTTACCGGCGTGCCGCTGCTCGTGGATTTGGCGGCGATGCGTTCGGCGGTGCAAAAGCTCGGCAAGAATCCCAAAATCATCGAGCCGCTCGTGCCGGTGGATTTGGTGGTGGATCACTCGGTGCAGGTGGATTTTTCCGGCGGCGCAGATTCAATGGCGCGCAATCTCGATTTGGAATTCACGCGTAACCGCGAGCGCTACCAGTTTTTGAAATGGGGCATGCAGGCGTTCGACACGTTCAAGGTAGTTCCGCCCGGCATCGGCATTGTGCATCAAGTCAATTTGGAATACTTGGCTAAAGGCGTTTTGAGCGCGGGCGAAGTTTATTATCCCGACACGCTCGTCGGCACCGATTCGCACACGACGATGATTAACGGTCTTGGCATCGTGGGCTGGGGCGTTGGCGGCATCGAAGCCGAGGCGGGCATGCTCGGCCAGCCGGTTTATTTTCTCACGCCGGATGTCGTGGGCGTTCACTTGACGGGTTCGATTCGTGAAGGCGTCACCGCCACGGATGTCGCGCTCACGATCACGCAGATGCTGCGCAAGGCGAAGGTCGTCGGCAAGTTCGTGGAATTTTTTGGCGCGGGCGCTGCGGCATTGCCGTTGGTTGACCGCGCGACCATCGCGAACATGGCGCCCGAATACGGCGCGACAATGGGTTTCTTCCCGATTGATGCCGAGTGCGTGAATTATCTCCGCGCCACCGGCCGCAGCGAGGAAGCGGTCAAGACCTACGAAAATTATTACAAGGCGCAAGGCTTGTGGGGCATTCCGAAGAAAGGCGAAATCACCTACTCGCAGGAACTCGAACTTGATCTCGGCGCGGTGTTGCCCAGCGTCGCCGGCCCGAAACGTCCGCAGGATCGGATTGAACTGCCGAAGATGAAAGAAAGTTTCATCAGCGCATTCAGCAAACCGGTCGCGGAAAACGGATTTGGCAAACCCGCAGTGGAACTTGGGAAAAGCGTGCGCGTGTCCGCCGGTGGTCAATTTCATCCGGGCGGTGGCAGCCAGGAACCGGTTTCTCCCCAGCACTCGATGGCTGTGGGCACAAATCTTGCGACCGAACGCGAGATGGCCAACAACCGTCCGACGCCTGATCCGGTGACCGCATCCGCGCCGCAGTTGCAGGGCGAGATCGGCCACGGCAGCGTGCTGATCGCGGCCATCACGAGTTGCACGAACACGTCGAATCCCAGCGTCATGCTCGCCGCCGGTTT
>DMQW01000207.1:877-9559 GCA_003455565.1 Limisphaerales bacterium | reverse complement strand
CAGCAAAGAAAAACTTCCTTGCCACCGATGATGGCGGGAAAATCCAGCAGCCCGCGGTCGGGGTCCTTGATGAAAATCTCGCGGCGCTGAAACTCCATCAGCACCGCCTGCATGTCCGCGAGCGAACGAATCCACAGGTTCACCGTCTCGCCGCCGGTGTCGTGGCCCTGCTCATTCAGGCTGCCCAAACGTTTTTCCACCCGCTCCAGATCGGCCCGGAGCCGGTTCAGATCGGCCAGCCACTGGCGGACCTGCGGCAACAGCGCCTGCGCTTCTTCGCGGGTGTAATGTTTTTCAAAGCGGTATTTCATGGGCAAAAAAAAGACCGTCCGCAGCGCTGGAGCCGCGAACGGTTTTGAATTCGTGCGTGACAGTTACTTCTGCCAGGTGCGCTTCTTGTGACGATTCAAGCGCAGCTTCTTACGCCGTTTGTGTTTGTTAATCTTTGCCTTGCGGCGTTTTTTAATTGATCCCATATAAAGTTGAACTGACTTATTACCCAAAAATCGACGATATGCCAATCAAATTTTATCGCCGAGGCATATTAATAAACCACCTTGTTCAGCGGATACTCGATGATGCCTTCCGCGCCGGCGGCCTTGAGCTGCGGAATCAATTCGCGCACGACGTGTTCGTCAATGATCGTCTCGACGGCAACCCAGCCTTTCAAGCTCAAGCTGGAAATGGTCGGGTTGCGCAACGCGGGCAGGCTGGCGAGCAATGACGCCAGATTTTTTTCCGCGATGTTCATCTTCAAGCCGACCTTGGTCTCGGCGTCGAGCGCGCCTTTGAGCAGCAGCGCGAGGGTTTCAATTTTTTTGCGCTTCCAAGAATCTTTCCACGCGCCGTGGTTCGCAATCAAGCGCGGCGTGGAACTCAACAGTTCGTCCACGATGCGCAGATTGTTCGCCTTGAGGGACGAACCGGTTTCCGTGACTTCGACAATCGCGTCCACCAGTTCGTGCGCCTTCACTTCGGTCGCGCCCCAGGAAAATTCCACCTCGGCCTTCACGCCATGTTTCTTGAGATACTTTCTGGTCAGGTTGACGACTTCCGTGGCGATGCGTTTGCCTTCCAAATCTTTCACGGTTTTCACCGGCGAATTTTCCGGCACGCACAAAACCCAGCGCGCGGGCTTGCGCGAAACTTTGCTGAAAAGAAATTCGCCGACCTCGTGAACCTTCGAGCTGTTCTCGATGATCCAGTCGTAGCCCGTGATGCCGCAATCAAGATAGCCATGCTCGACGTAACGGCTGATTTCCTGCGCGCGGATGAGGCGGATCTCCATCTCGTCATCGTCCACATACGGAATGTAGGAACGGCTGCTGACCTGGATGTTGAAACCGGCCTTGGCCATCTTTTCGATGGTGGCCTCCTGCAAACTGCCTTTGGGCAGACCGAATCGTAATTTTTTGCTCATGTAAAAATGTATGGATTACTGCACGTTTGTGATTTTTTCCAGATGACCCGGCGTCCGGCCACTGAAATTTCCCCGCGCGCCAAGGCGACGACGCATTGGGGATAAAGTTCATGCTCCGCCGCGTGAATCCGCCGGTGCAAACTTTCCGGCGTGTCGTTTTCAAAAACGGGAACGGTCTGTTGCGCGATGATCGGCCCGGCGTCCACGCCCGCATCCACGAAATGCACCGTGCAGCCGGTGACCTTCACGCCATGGTCCAGCGCCTGTTTCCACGCCTCGAGACCGGGAAACGACGGCAGCAATGACGGATGAATGTTCACGATGTGCCCGGCAAATGCGCGCAGAAAATCGCCTTTCAAAACGCGCATGAAACCGGCGAGGACGATCAAATCCACCTTGGCGGATTGCAACGCGCTGACAAACGCGCGCTCCGCTTCCTCGTCCAGCTTGGTGCGAAATTTTCCCGGCGGAATGAATTGCGCCGGAATTTTCCGGTCGCGTGCGTGCGCCAAAATTCCCGCGCTTTCGACATCGCTCAAGACGACGGCGATTTCTGCGGGAATTTTTCCAGCAGCGATGGCATCGGCAAGCGCGACAAAGTTCGAGCCTTTGCCGGAGCCGACCACGCCGATGCGAAATGAACTGTTCACTGCGATTTGAATAACAGAGCGGCGCGGCGAAAAAAAGCCTCATTTGACCGGCCCAACAACTTTGGCCGGTTCTGCCGGATGCTATGGCAACGCCGACGGGATCAGCCGCCGACGCCGAGGTATTCTTCGTCCGTTTTCAAATCCAGGCCGAGCGGGCGGATGGTGCCGTTGGCACTGTCACGCAATTCAAGCGTGAACGGAAATTTTTCGAGTGCCTGATCGAGTAACATGGGAGACTTTCGGCTTAAAATTTGGCGGCCACGCTTTCGCTGGAAACGAAATGGTTGGTCGCGGTGGAGGTTGATTCATGCTTGACCGGAACATCGCCCTGATCGTCCGGCGTGATTTCCTCCACGGGAATCCGCATGGCATAGAACGAGCGATAAACAAACACCAGGGCGGTGATGAAGAAAAATCCGCCGATGCCCAGCTTCAACGCCTGATTGTGCATGCTCACCGCGATTTCCACCGCGAGCAAACCGAAGAGCGTGGTAAATTTAATGACCGGATTCAGCGCCACCGAGGAAGTGTCCTTGAACGGATCGCCGACGGTGTCGCCCACGACGGTTGCCGCGTGAAGGGCGGTGCCCTTCTGTTTCATATCCACCTCGACAATTTTCTTGGCGTTGTCCCACGCGCCGCCGGCGTTCGCCATGAAAATGGCCTGATACAATCCGAAGAACGCGATGCCGACCAGATAGCCGATGAAGAAATACGGATTAAAAAACGCCAGCGACAGGGACAGGCAGAAGATGACGATGAAGATGTTCCACATCCCTTTCTGGGCATAGACCGTGCAGATGCGGACGACTTCCTTGCTGTCCTTTTCGGAAGCGGTGGTGGCATCCAGCTTGATGTGATCCTGAATGAACACCACGGCGCGATACGCCCCCGTAACCACGGCCTGCGTGCTCGCCCCGGTGAACCAATAAATCACCGCACCGCCCATCAGCAGGCCGAGAATGATTTCCGGTTGCACGAGGCTTAAATGGGCGACTACACCGCCAAACATATTTTCGAGCAGGATGATGATGCCGAAAACCATCGTGGTTGCGCCGACGACGGCCGTGCCGATGAGCACCGGTTTGGCGGTGGCCTTGAAGGTGTTGCCCGCGCCGTCATTTTTTTCAAGCTGATGTTTGGCGTTGGCAAAATCAGGTTTGAAACCGAATTTTTTCTCGATTTCATTTTTGATGTTCGGGTATGCCTCAATGCGGCTCAATTCATAGACGGATTGCGCGTTGTCCGTCACCGGGCCGTAGCTGTCCACGGCAATCGTCACCGGCCCCATGCCCAAAAAGCCGAACGCCACGAGGCCGAAGGCAAAGATGGGCGCGGCGAATTTGAAATTGTCCGGCATCAAGGCGGCGACGGGCGACTCGGAATAAGTTGCCAGCAGACAGCTCATTAACATCAGCACGAGGATGCACAGCCCCATCCAGAACGCGGAGAAGTTGCCGGCGACAAAGCCGGACAAAATATTCAACGACGCGCCGCCGTGGTGCGAACAGGTGGTCACCTCGCGGACGTGCTGGGATTTGGTGCTGGTGAAAATCTTGGTGAACTCGGGGATCACCGCGCCGGCAATCGTGCCGCACGAAATGATGGCCGAAAGCACCCACCAGAGTTGCGGATGGATGCCCGTCTGTTTCGCCAGCAGCAGATGGCTTGCGACGAAGGTCATGGCGATGGAAACCGCCGAGGTGATCCAGACCAGATGTGTCAGCGGGGCTTCAAAATCAAAATCTTTTTTGCCGCCAAACTTTGCGTCGGTGATGGCCTCGTTCAAAAAGTAAGACGCGAGCGAAGTCACAATCATCAATGCCCGCATGGCGAAAAGCCAGATGATGAGGGTGGCGCAAACCTCGGGGGTGGTCCCAAGCGCAAAGGCGAGGAAGGTGATGAGTGCCACGCCGGTGACACCGTAAGTTTCAAAGCCGTCCGCCGTCGGGCCGACGGAATCACCCGCGTTGTCACCGGTGCAATCGGCGATGACACCGGGGTTTTTTGGATCGTCTTCCGGCAGTTTGAAGACGATTTTCATCAGGTCGCTGCCGATGTCCGCAATCTTCGTGAAGATGCCGCCGCAGATGCGCAGCACGCTCGCGCCGAGCGATTCACCAATCGCAAAACCGATGAAGCACGGGCCGACGAGACTATTCGGTAAAAAAACCAGAATGCTGATCATGAAAAAAAGTTCCACGCAGACGAGCAGCAGGCCGACACTCATGCCGGAACGCAGCGGGATGCCGACCATCGCCGCCGGATTGCCTCTCAACGCCGCGAACGCCGTGCGGCTGTTGGCGGTGGTGTTGATGCGGATGCCGAACCACGCGACGCCGTAGCTGCCCAGGATGCCCAGAATTGACGCGGCCAGAATCACCGCGACATTGCCGAGGGTGAAACCTTCCAGGATTTTGAAATAGAAAAATATGCACGCCGCGATGAGCAGCCAGAGGGCGGCCAGAAATTTCCCCTGCTGGAACAGATAAGTTTTGCAGGTCTCCCAAATTATTTGCGAAACATCAGCCATCGTTTTATGGACGGGCAGCGCCTTGGTCTGCCGGTATTGCGTGAGGCCGAAGGCGGCCCCGACGGCGCAGATCAAAATGCCCAGATACAGCAGCGTGACGCCGCTGACCCCGCCCAGACCATCAAACTTCACGGTGTCCAGCAGCGGAATTTTCAGGTCGGCTTCACTGGCCTGCAACGCGGCGGTGGAGGAGATGAACGCGAACGCGAACGCCCGAAAAATTTTGCTTGTTTGCATAGGATGAGCTTTTTCTTAATAATTATTAAACCTTAAATTTAAAAATTCTTGCAATATAAAACTGATTGATAAGCGGCGGCAGTGCTTTCCCTAAATTGACAATCTGTTTGCAATTATTGGCCGAGGCGGTGCGTGGAAAAGCGCTGGAACCGTCGCCAGTTTTCGCCTCGATGCGGCCGGGAAATTTCAGCGGGTGAGCGCGCGCAGCCGGGTGCGTTGATAAATCTCCGCCGGCGTGCCTTCGCCGGCACCGGGCGCACCGAGCAGGACGATCCGCCAGGCTTTGCCGAGCGGCTGGCGCGGGGACATTTCACAATGGGCTTGGCCACCTTTGAGCCACGCGATGCGGCCATGTTTTGGCATCAAGCCTGCGCTGTTATCTTTTGGAAAAAATCGGTTGGCATTCATGCCGCAATCATAATTCAACCATCGGACCTTCCAAGAGGTGATGGCCAGTTTCCCCAAAACGGTGCTGTCTTTGGCAAGAATTGCGAAAGCGAAATCATCCGTGGCGAAGTTTTCAGCGGCAATCTGGACGGTTATTAGTGCAAAAAATGCCTATGATTAAACAATCAAGGTGTGGTTGCCGACGGGCGATTGGCGTTAGGTTGACTTTGAAAATTGTGGAAGCAGCTTTAACCAGAACCATCAAGACCAGGCCGCCGGTAAAGAAAGAGCAGCCGCTCATTTATCATCAGCCGGCGCGCGAAACCGCTTTTGACCGGCCACGGGATTTTCTCGGCAACCGGTTTGTCTATGCCGTGATCTCGGCACGCGCGGGCGGGCTTTCGCTGGGGGTCAACATGAACCCCGACCAGCGGTGTAATTTTGATTGTGTCTACTGCGAGGTGGATCGCCGCACGCCGGCGCGCGAAACCAAACTCGTGGTGGACGCGATGGCGCAGGAACTCCGCCGGGCGATCATCGCCGTGCAGCAGGGTCAATTGCGAACGCGCCCGTGGTATCAATCGCTGCCGGAGGAACTGCTCAAGCTGCGCCACGTCGCGTTGAGCGGCGACGGCGAACCGACCTTGGCCGCTAATTTTATTGAAGCCGTTCAAGCGGTCGTCCGCGTGCGGGCCTTGGGCGGATTTTTCAAAATTGTTTTGATCACCAACGGCACCGGCCTCGACCAGCCGCAGGTGTTGCGCGGACTGGAGTATCTCACCAACTCGGATGAAATCTGGATCAAGCTCGATGGCGGCACGCAGGCTTTCATTGACCAGGTGAACCGTTCAGACGTGCCGTTAGAAAAGATTCTGGCGAACATTTTGCTCATCGGCCGCCAGCGCCCGGTGATCATTCAGAGCCTGTTCCCGGCGATCCAAGGCGAGGAACCGCCGTTCGATGAAATCAAGGAATACGCGCAGCGTTTGAAGGAATTAAAGGATGCCGGCGCGCAGATTTCGCTGGTGCAGATTTATTCCGCTGCGCGGCCGGGCGTCAATGCCGGGTGCGGTCACCTGCCCTTGCGGGTGCTTTCCCAAATTGTCCAGACCGTGCGCCAGACTGCGGGAATACGCGCGGAAGTTTTCTGAACTGTTGATTTTCTCAAGTCGGCGGCAGGGTGTAACCAGTCAAGGCTTTCATGTATTGCGCCCGTTCAAACGCCGCCGGTTCCGCGCAGTTTTTCTGGCTCAAGCTGCCTTTGATCTGCGTGACGGATTCGTATTCGTGTTCTTCCAGCCAGGCCACCAGGTCGCGCTCAATCATCGCAATCTGCGGGATACCGTGGCGGATGATCGTCGAACAAAGCATGGTCACATCCGCGCCCGCCAGGAGCATTTTGATCACGTCCACCGCGCGATGAATCCCGCTGGTCGCCGCGAGGTTCGCGCGTAGTTTCCCATAAAGGATCGCCACCCAGCGCAACGGAAGCCGCATCGCCATCGGCGTGCTCAACAAAAGGTTCGGCTTCACTTCCAGCGTTTCCAGCTCGATGTCCGGCTGATAAAACCGGTTGAACAAAACCAGTCCATCCGCGCCCGCGTCGTCGAGCCGCTTCGCCATGTTGGCGAAGTTGCTGAAGAACGGGCTTAACTTCACCGCGACGGGAATTTTCACCGCCGCTTTCACTTCCTTCAAAATTTCGATGTAGGTCAGTTCGACTTCCGTGCCGGTGAGACGAAGATCGGTCGGGATGTAATAGATGTTCAACTCCAGCGCGTCCGCACCGGCCTGTTGAATTTGTTTGGCGTAGGAGGTCCAGCCGCCGGTGGACGAACCATTGAGGCTGGCGATGATGGGAATTTTCGTCGCCTTCTTTGCGGCGGCGATGTGCTTGAGATACTCCTCCGGGCCGAGGAGGAACTCGTCCGGCTCTGGAAAATAGGTGAGCGCCTCGGCAAAACTGTTGGTGCCACTTTCAAGGTTCCGATTTAACTCCAGCCGATCCTGCCGCAACTGCTCCTCGAAAATCGAATACAAAACCACCGCGCTTGCGCCCGCGTCCGCCATGCGCTTGATGTTGTCAATCTCCTCGGACAACGGCGATGCGCTCACGACGAGCGGCGTGCGGAGTTTCAGGCCGAGATAATTCGTGGTCAGGTCCATAATTTGTCCATTTCATTTGTAGGAGTCGAGGTAACGAGGCTCATTATTGGTTTTCGCTTTTGATTAGAGACTCCTCACGTCGTCTCCTACAATTAACTACGGTTGTTGATCTACAGTGGCCGACGGTTTCGACGCGATCGGCTGTCCATCGTCCGGCTTCGTTTCACGCGCGGCCATGGATTGATAAAATTTCCAGCGACGGTCGGCATCAACCTGTGCTTGCGCGAAAAACTTCTTCGCATCGTCCGGTTTGCTCTTCGTCAGCATCTTGAACCGGTTTTCCGTCAGCATGAAATCCTTCACCTTCGATTTCGCCGCGCTCGAATCCAGTTGCAACGGATTCTCGCCGCGTTCTGCGCGCCGTGGATCGTAGCGATACAGCAGCCACTGGCCGGACTCGACCATGAGCTTTTGCTGGCGCGCACCGACGCCTTGATCCAACGCGATGCCATGCGCGATGCAATGGCTGTAGGCGATGATGAGCGACGGGCCGGGAAATGATTCCGCTTCGATAAACGCTTTCAAAGTGTGCTCGTCTTTCGCGCCCATCGCCACGCTCGCCACATAAATATTTCCGTAGCTCATCGCGATCAAGCCGAGGTCTTTCTTGCCCGACGGTTTGCCGCCGGCGGCGAATTTCGCGATGGCTCCGCGCGGCGTGGCCTTGCTCATCTGCCCGCCCGTGTTGGAATAAACTTCCGTGTCCATCACGAGCACGTTGATGTTGCGGCCGCTGGCGAGGACATGATCCAATCCGCCGTAGCCGATGTCGTAGGCCCAGCCATCGCCGCCGAGAATCCAAACGCTTTTCTTCACCAACTGATCGGCCACGCCGAGCAACAGCTTCGCTTCCGGCGAATCAATGCTCTTTAGTTTTTCCTTCAACGCCACAACCCGCTCGCGCTGGTCGTGGATGCCGGCCTCGTCACTTTGGTCGGCCAGCAGGATTTCCGTTATGAACTGGTCGCCCAGTTGCGGCGCGAGTTTTTTCAAAAGCTCTTCCGCGAATTCTTTCTGCTTGTCAATCGAGACGCGGAAACCGAGGCCGAATTCCGCGTTGTCTTCAAAAAGCGAATTGCACCACGTCGGGCCGCGACCGCATTTGTTCGTCGTGTAAGGCGTCGTCGGCAGATTGCCGCCGTAGATCGAGGAGCAGCCCGTCGCGTTGGCGATGACCGCGCGGTCGCCGAACAACTGCGAGAGCATCTTGATATACGGCGTCTCGCCGCAGCCCTCGCACGCGCCGGAGAACTCGAACAGGGGCGCGGGGGGAGGGGGGGGGGGCCCCC